>JAQTVR010000185.1 GCA_028706995.1 Dehalococcoidales bacterium | reverse complement strand
GGGCTCTGGGACACTGGGTACAGATAGAAAATGGGCGTACCAAGAATTATCAAATCGTGGTACCCAGCACCTGGAATGCTTCACCCCGTGATGAAAACGATGCCAAGGGACCCTATGAAGAATCTTTAATCGGATGCCCGGTTCCTGATGTCGATAACCCGATTAATATCGTCCGCATTATACGATCTTTCGACCCGTGTCTGGCCTGCGCTATTCATGTCATCGATCCTGAAAGTAATAATATTAAAGTACACAAGGTAATTTAAGGGAGTAATGAAAATGACAAATTCAGAATCTCAGGAGATGCGGCACCCTCCGGTGTTCCGTACTTTACACAGCATTATTATGTGGTCTATTCTTATTTTAGTAGCTACCGGTTTTTATATTCATTATCCCTTTATGGACGGGGGTGGATTTCTCATGTCGCTGGTACGTGGCGTTCATTTCTTATCTGCCGCAATACTTATCGTATCTACAGTAACACGAATTGTGATGATGTTCGTCGGCAAAAACAGGGATTGGTCATCGCTGGTACTTGGCTTAAGGGATATAGCCTTGATGCCCAAGGTAATTGCTCACTACCTGCATTTTGCCAAAGAGCCCAAACTATCTAAAAAATATAATCCGTTACAGATGATCACCTATTTCGGCGTTTTCATCCTGATACTTTTCCAGATACTCTCCGGTTTAGCCCTATTATTCCCGGATAGTTTTATGGCATGGTTTAACTATGGCATATTCGGCAATGAAGTAAATTCAAGAATCTGGCACTATATCATAAACTGGGTTCTTGTTATCTTCCTTATGATTCACCTTTATCTAACCATCCGCCAGGGCAGAGTTGAAGAGGCCAAGGATATAAAGCAGATGCACTCTGTAACAGAAGCTGAATAACCGGAAGTAAGAAAATGACTGATAATCTTAAGGCGGAAAAGAAAACTATGGTGCTGGGAATCGGCAACGTAATTATGGGTGACGAAGGCTTCGGCCTGTATGTTATCCGCCGCCTTAAAGAGATCGGGATGCCCGAAAACATAAAATTAGAGGAAGGCGGAGTTGGGGGGTTTAATCTATTGAATGACCTCGAGGGCATCAAACAATTGATCGTGGTAGACATAATGATGGTGCCCTTGCCACCCGGAGAATTGCAAATTTTCAAACCGGGAAATCCGCCTTCAGAACCCGGCAAGGTCATAGTTTCTTTCCACCAGGTGGGAGTCCTGGAACTGGTAAATATATGGGGACTTATGGGCAAGAAAGAACCCGATGTCACCTTCTTAGTTACCAGGCCACAGACAATAGATTGGGGCACAGAGCTATCGCAGCCATTGAAATCGGCTGTGGAAAAAGCAGCACGTATGATAAAAACCCTTTGTGCGGATTTTAATTAGGAGGAGTTAACAATTATGTATGATCTGGCATTTTTAATCGCTACACCGATATTTTTGATAGCAGCATTAGTCTTTTACTCCGGTGTAAAAAAGACCGGGCGAAATGCGCGCGGCGGTGTCAGTGTTATGGCATGGGGTTATTATATTGGGCTGGTCGGTGTACTTGCGGCTGCATTAATATTCCTATTCGTCTAAGCCCGACATAACAAAGCAGCTTGTTTATGTTTGAACAAAGTCTGGTCTGTCTGGCTATTCTCCGGAGTGTAAAAACCGGCCAAGATATGAATTTGATAACACAAAAAAATAATCTGTTAGAATAATGCTCGCAGGCGTTTTTAATGGAATAAACCGGAGAGGGATAATGACAGAGAAGGTTATACTTGTAGATCAATACGATAAAGAAATTGGAACTGAAGAAAAGGTAAAAGCACACAAAAGTGGAAAATTACACAGAGCCTTTTCGATATTTGTTTTTAATTCAAAAGGCGAACTATTACTTCAAAAAAGAGCAAAAACAAAATACCACTCCGGTGGTTTATGGTCTAATACTTGTTGCAGCCATCCCGGAATTGGGGAAACAAATGAGTTAGCCGCACACAGGAGACTGAAGGAAGAATTGGGTTTTAACTGCGACCTCAAAGAGGTTTTTAGTGTCACATATAACGCGAAACTTGCCGGTAATTTACTTGAAAATGAATGCGATCACGTTTTTATTGGCATATATGGCGGCAAGATAGACCCAAACCCGGAAGAAGTTAGCGATTGGAAATATGTTCGTTTAAACGAGCTGCAGAAGAATATGCAAGAATTCTCTGACGAATATACTTATT
Organism: Dehalococcoidales bacterium; assembly: GCA_028706995.1. Lineage (GTDB taxonomy): Bacteria > Chloroflexota > Dehalococcoidia > Dehalococcoidales > UBA5627 > UBA5627. Next base: position 401 of record JAQTVR010000185.1, on the reverse strand, counting down.
GGTTAAGGATTATATTTCCCAAATTAATCCTCTTTCTTGAAAAGAGCAAGCCTGATATATCAAACAGTCCTCATTTGTAAAAGGTTGTATTTAGGGCATATTTGGTTAGCTTGCTGCACTTCTTTCGATTTAGCCGTTACAAAACGGCACTCTTTATTGATGACCTGCAAATTGGCACTCACCGGTGGTCCATTCCTTTAGGAGGCATAGACTGTTCTCCATAAAGAAAGCGGACACCAAGCTAATCGCAACAGGGAGAAGACGGAAAATTGATATCACCGGATGAAATATCCTTTTCCTGGAGAGCTTTTTCCAATGACTCCAAGTCTTGCCTGAGCCTCTTTTGTTTGTTGATCAATAAAAGTACATAGCCAAAAACCGTTGCCCAGATCAGGGCGTAG
>JAQTVR010000184.1 GCA_028706995.1 Dehalococcoidales bacterium | reverse complement strand
ACTACTATTACTTCCGCTGCCCGGATAACATTTGCCGATTTAACCGCTCATCCGGAGAGTTATACATATCAATTAACTATTTATGAATCGAAATTATTAGTCTGGACACCACAAGGCTAATATATCATTGCCCTACGAAATAATCAGCTAAAACTTCAGCCTGTTTTAGAACAGTATCAACCGCTTTCTGTTGTTTATCGGGTGGGTATCCGTATTTGTTCAAAGTTCGTTTTACTATAACTCTAAGGTTCGCCCGTGCACTTTCCTTCATAGTCCAATCTATTGTTGCGTTTTTACGGACTTTATCCGCTATTTCACGGGCTATATTTTTCAGTATTTCGTCACCCAGTACTTTAACTGCGCTATCGTTGATTTCTAATGCTGTATAGAAAGCAAACTCCTCTTTGCTCAATTTCAGTTTCACTGCCAGGCCATCTACTGACCGTATCTGTCTGGCGATTTCTACCAATTCCTCGATAATTTCTGCGGTTGTTAACAGGTTATTCTGGTACTTTTTTATGGATTCTTCAAGCATATCCAGAAGTTTTCTACCTTCGATAATATTAAATTTCAATCGAACCTTAATTTCATCATTCAGAATCTTCTTTAGAAGTTCCAGCCCGAGGTTCTTATGCTCCATTTCTTTTACGTCTTGAAGGAATTCTTCGGAGAGTAATGAAATATCCGGCTTTTTAATTCCGGCGGCATCGAAGATATCAATAACTTTGGTGGATTCAACAGCCTGGTTTACTATCTGACGGATAGCGGTTTCGTAATTTTTCTTTTCGCCATTTTCGCCCTCTCCCTCAAACTTAAGCAAGCGCGCCCTGACTGACTGGAAAAAGCCAATCTCGTCATTTAAAGCAAGGGCTTCCTCGTGCGGTACCGCCAGGGCAAATAGTTTTGAAAGCGCTGTCGATTCTTTAAGAAATCGTTCTTTTCCCTGCCCCTGAGAGAGAATGAATTCTTCGGTTTGAAGAATAATAGAAAGCCGTTCGGATGTACCGGCACTGAAAAAACGTCTGTATTCAAACCCATAGAACATCTGGCGCACGACTTCAATTTTTTCCAGGAGCATTTCTAGAGCTTTCTCCTGGGTTTCGACGGCATCTCCTTTACCACCGGAGCTTGAATAGAAAGCCATAGCTTCTTTTAATGCATTTCCTATTCCTATATAATCGACTACGAGTCCGCCTTTTTTATCATCTCCGAAAACGCGGTTTACCCTGGCAATAGCCTGCATTAGGGAATGCCCTTTCATCAGTTTATCGATGTAGATGGTATGCAGGCATGGAACATCGAAGCCGGTTAGCCACATATCCCTTACGATAACTAATTTTAGAGAATCCTGCGGGTCTTTCATACGCTCTGAAAGTAAACGGCGGTCTTCTTTATTTGTCCGGTGATAAGCAGGAATAACCAAACTTTCAGGATCTTCCGGGTCATATTCCATCTTATCGGAGGATGAAGAAGTCATAACTACTTTTAAAGCCCCGCTTTTCAGATCTTCACTATGCCATTGGGGTCGTAATTTAATAATTTCATTGTAAAGTGCAACGGCGATGCGGCGGCTCATTGTGATAATCATTGCCTTACCATCCAAAACTTCCGCTCGTTTTTCATAATGGGAGACAATATCCTGGGCCAGATTCTTCAAACGTTCCGGATGCCCGACAATAGCTTCCAGCTTTGTCCACCTTGCCTTAGATTTCTGATTTTCAGGGGCGCCATCGTCAGTCATTTCTCTATCGAATTCATCTATCAGTCTCCGTCCATCTTCCGTCAGGTTGATTTTAGCCAACCGGCTCTCATAGTAGATTTTTACTGTCGCTCCGTCTTCTATGGATTGTGCAATATCATAAATGTCTATATAATTGCCGAACACAGCCGGTGTGTTTATATCGGTGTTTTCTATCGGGGTGCCTGTAAATCCGATGAATGATGCGTTGGGCAGGGCATCCCGCAAATATTTGGCAAAACCATAGGCTATGCGTTTTCCGTTAAGCTCACCATTGGAATCTTTTGTATCAAGTAACTTTGCCTTGAATCCATATTGTGTGCGATGCGCTTCGTCGGCGATAACAATTATATTACGGCGTTCCGATAACTTGTCGTAAACAGCTTTTTCATTTTCAGGGAAAAACTTCTGAATTGTGGTAAAAACAATCCCGCCGGAGGCGACTTTAAGCAGAGATTTTAAATGCTCTCGTGATTCAGCCTGAACCGGAGGTTGCCCAAGCAGACCTGCAGAAGCGGCGAAAGTATCGAAAAGCTGCTGGTCGAGGTCGTTACGGTCTGTAATTACTATGATAGTGGGATTATCCAGATTATGAATCAGTTTACCTGTGTAAAAAACCATTGAGAGGCTTTTCCCCGAACCCTGAGTATGCCAGATAACTCCGGCTTTACGGTTGCCTTTTTCGGCTACTGCAAGGCGAGTGCTTTCTACTGCTTTGTTCACTGCGTGGTACTGGTGATAGGCCGCTAACTTTTTTACATTTTCAATCTGGGTAAGCCCTGTTTTAATGTCTACCTTTTTATCTTTTTCAAAGACTATAAAGTTTCGAATCAGGTCTAACAACGTTACTTTATTGAGCATGCCGTTGATAAGCACTTCAAGCTGG
>JAQTVR010000183.1 GCA_028706995.1 Dehalococcoidales bacterium | reverse complement strand
GTTGATATTATTACCCAGAAGGCTGACATCGGGGTTAACCATGACACTACTTACTCACAGATCGTAGCTGATGTATTGGGAATGCGCTATGAAGATATAAATATGAGATCTTTTAACGATGTCGGCTTTGAGTTGATGACTGCCGATGGCTCCTGTAATCTATGTTCCAATGGGTATGTAGTTAGGAAAGCGGCTAAGAGGTGTAAGCAGCGACTTCTCGAAGCAGCCACTACTGCTTGCTTGAGCGAAGCGAGAAGCGGAGAAGTATCATATCAAGAAATTCCGCCAGCTTTCCCGGGTATGGAGCCAGATGACCTAGATGTCAAGGATAGCTACGTTTTTGAAAAGGCAAACCCGGAAAATAAAAAAACAGTAGCTGAAGTCGTAAAGAACACCCCTCAGACACAAAGCGCATACCAAGAGCCTGTTTATGCTTACGCTTGGCACCGCCAGGGAAGATTTGGAGCAGAAATAGGCTCACACCGCCTGCTGAGGCAGGCACACTTCATTGAGGTAGAGGTGGATACCGAGACTGGTGAGGTTGAAATAACCAATGTCGTTAATGTCAATGATGTTGGCAAGGTGATTAACTGGGGAGGTTGTGAAGGCCAGTCATACGGAGGCATGTATATGGCCATGGGCGGAGCACGAAGCGAGAGGATGATTTATGACCCTATGACTGGGGTACTGCTTAACGGCAATCTCGAAGGTTACAAATGGACGACGATAAAGGATGTCGGCCCCATTAAGACTATCCTTTTAGAGACCAGTCTGGGATACGGTCCTTACGGGGCAGGCGGGATTGGAGAAAACGTTTCCGATCATCCAGTCACGCTCCTCGGGCTCGCTATCCACAATGCCATAGATAAATGGATCGACAGCTACCCCATAACGCCGGACAAAGTGCTGAAAGCGCTGGGAAAGATATAGGAGGTGGAATAAGATGAGAAAATTCAATAACATAAATGCCAAGACTCTCGATGAGGCAGTGTCAGCCTTGGGCCAGCATGAAAGTAAGGCGTGGATCTGTGCCGGGGGTACTGATCTCATAGGCGTTATGAAGGACGATATACTACCTGAATACCCCGAGTTTATCGTTAATCTAAAGACCATCCCAGGCCTTGAATACATAAAAGAAGAAGGCGCTATGCTTAAGATAGGTGCTCTTACCAAGCTGGAAGACATCGCTATTGATTCAGTCGTCAAGAGCAAATATACCGCACTAGCACAGGCCGCTTACAGGACAGCATCCCCGCACCTCAGGGAGATGGGCACTATAGGCGGTAATATCTGCCAGATGAACCGATGCTGGTATTTCCGAGACCCCAGAAACACTTTTTACTGCATCAGGAAGGGCGGCAATATGTGCTTCGCTATGGCCGGGGATAATCGCTACCACAGCATATTCGGAGCAGTGCAAGCTTGTGTTGCCGTAAACCCCAGTGATATGGCACCCGCGCTGGTGGCTCTTGATGCCAGTATTGTAACCACAAAGAGGACCATTGCAGCCGATGATTTCTGGGATGTAAAAATACCGAATTCAACGGTACTTGATGAAGATGAGATAGTAACCGAGATCCGGATACCGGAGGTCTCAGGCAAGAGCGCCTTCATCAAGTTTGCCATCAGGAAGTCTATCGACTTTCCCATCGTCAATTGTGCGGCGAATATAGGCAGCTCTAATGCCAGGATATGCCTCAATGCAGTTTATAATAAACCTTATCGGGCAACTAAGGCAGAGGATGCTATTGCTGGTAAGTCAATAGACGAGGCCAACGCTGAAGCGGCAGGTAGTGCAGCGGTATCAGGTTCTACGCAACTAGCAATGAACAAATACAAGATTCAGATAGCCAAGACAATGGTAAAAAGAGCTATACTAGCCTGTGCTTGACCTGCTTTTTTATTACTATTAGGTTTAGGTGCCTTATTAGGCAATATTCTGGGGGAACTGGGTTTTGGCTAACCCAGTTCCCCCAGAATAAGGCTAAAACGGAGAAGGATATATGTCAGAAAAAAAGGGTTGGCATGAAGCTTACATAGAATTAATTAGATTTATAACTAAATATTCTGAAATTAAAATAGGTGAGAAAGAAATATATATATCTGAGAAGATTAGGCCTGATTTTTATAAATATTTCAACAACGTTAGGACAACCTTCCTAAAAGAATTCCCGATATTGCTCAAAGAAGCCGAAGCCTTAAGTGAGAATTACATCGAAGTCGAGCATGAGGTAAAAAATATGATTAAGACAGATAATATCTTAATGGAACCTCGTCTTAATAATTTTCTACATGATCCTGTCAGCGGAGCAACAAAGGTATTATTTGATCTGTTATTTGATTTACTAAAAGGGAAAATAAGCACTAAAATTTTTGAACAAAAAGCGTTGAGCAATTTAGAGATTAACTTAAGAAATCTACTTCATTTAGGGTATGCAAGGTGGGTCGTATTGTCTTCGATAAAATTACTCGAACCTAATAAAATATTCCATGTTACTATTCATGAAGCAAATGATAGGGAAATGACTAATATGTCGGACACGTCTAAATATCCGGTGCCTCTTCCAGAAGAGTCAGAGGGCCTCTCATTTGAGTACCACCCAAACCCTATCCTGACTGTTCCCGATTTTATTATTCATTC
>JAQTVR010000029.1 GCA_028706995.1 Dehalococcoidales bacterium | reverse complement strand
ATTCCAGCTGTGCGGATAAAGTCGCCGCCGGTACCGGTGCTGATAATACCAATGCTGGCACCTCCGCAATCTCTCGATTGTAAAATGCCGTTGGCCACCTCGTTTACCGTGCCGTCTCCCCCGACCGCTACCAGAAACTGATAGCCGCTTGCAGTCGCTTCACGGGCAAGTTCTATGGCATGCCCCACTCCTTCGGTATATTGAAATTCGAAAGGGAAACCGCCGCTGTGCAATAATTCGCTTATCAGCGGCCACTTTCGGTAGGTGGTTTTAGCCCCGGCTACAGGATTGACAATGACTTTCGTTCTTAATACAGACATCTATTTAATCCGTCTTATTACACCTTTCTTTAAAAAGCCTCTGTATTTATGTTTAGCTCAGCTGCCTTCGGTTGCTTATTACGAGGCTCGAGACAAGTCCCGCCACCAGATATATTACCATTGCCAGCGTGGTAAGCCCGATATCCGGATTCTCAAACTCGAACGGGAAATTGCTCATCTGGTCAAGAGGTACAAAGCCTGCCAGCATAAGTTCCATACCGCCATAGACCAAAGTAATACTATCTCCGGCAGTAGATATAAGGAACCAGTACGGTTGACCGGCAAACATTAAAACACTCTCGATAACACCGGAAATCACCATAATAAGAACCAGTGTTATAACCGTCGCTCCCATTGCGCCTTTTGATATTGCGCTGAAGAAAAAGGTTATCGCAACAACGGTGGCGCCATATAACAGGCATAATCCGAAAGATTGTGCTGTTTCGACCGGTATTTCGCTGTATATTGCCAGCAGTGATACACATACCATAAGATATCCAAAAATAACCAGTATGGCTACCGCTAAACAGCTTGCCAGGTATTTACCGATAACAAGAGTGGTTCGCCTGATAGGATTTGTAAACAGCATATAACCGGTTTTGTTTTCGAATTCTCCGGCTATAGCATCTCCTGCAAAAAATATAGCACCTATCACTGCCATGGTGGGACCAATGGAAAGCATGGTCGCCATTAATTTCACATTTTCGGGGAAACCATCCATTAATGCAGGGAAACCGATAAGAACCGCAAGCTCGGTAACAACCGATAACAGCAGAATAACATATAGCCGCTTGCGGCGGATATGCTTTAAAAACTCATAGCTTATGACGACTCCCAGTTTTTTTACTTCACTCAATAGGAACTCCTGTTAACTGGAGATAGGCATTTTCCAGTGAGTTATATTTTCTCTCAAGTTCTTCGATACCATCATAGCCCAATAATTTCCCATGGTCGATAATAGCCACATGTTTACATATCTGGGCGACCTCACTCAATTGATGGGACGCAAAAAAGACAACCTTATCTTTTCCCGCCGCTGTGATAATCTGTCGAAATTCGATAACCGCCCTTGGATCGAGACCCAGCGCCGGTTCATCGAGGATTAAGATCAATGGGTCATGCAACAGGGCTTGCGCCAGCGCCAGCCTCTGCTTCATCCCGCGGGAGAACTTCTCTATCTTTACGTTAAGCCATTGTTCCAGGCTCACCAGTTTGATTACTTCATTGATACGGCTGTTTAATCCGCTGCCGCTCATACCGCGTAACTTGCCGAAATAGCCGAGGGTTTCATTAGGGGTCAGAAATCCATAGAATTCAGGCGTTTCTATGATAGCGCCGATTTGTGACAGGGCTTTTTCTTTTTCTTTGGCGATATCGAAACCGTTAATATATACCTTCCCCGACGTTGCATTGATAAGCCCGCACATAATCTTGAGGGTAGTGCTTTTACCGGCGCCGTTAGGGCCTAAAAGCCCGACGTTTTCATTACCTTCAACCCTCAGAGAAAGATTTTTCAGCGCCAAGAAACTATTATAATACTTGGTCAGGTTTTCAATAACGATTGCTTCACTCATTTTACAAATCCTGAGTCATCTACCCTGAACACTTACTTATTAACCTGTTAATTTTATCACAAATCCATTATGAATATAGTTCTTTAATCAAGAAAATCTATCCGTGATGAAGGTTTATTTTTTATTTCGACTTCTGTTCCTGCTTCTTTGAACAAACTGATAAAAGAATCGTCACTGTATTTACCAAAACTGACATATCGCTTGATTTTGGCATTGGCCAGCATCTTGGCGCATAAGATACAAGGGGTATGCGTGGCATATATGGTGCAGCCCTCAATGCTGACCCCATGCAAAGCCGCTTGAATAATAGCATTCTGCTCGGCATGAATGGCACGACAGATTTCGTGGCGTTCGCCTGAGGGTATATTCAGTTCATTTCTAAGACACCCCAGTTCGAGGCAATCTTTACAACCGGCAGCGGCGCCGTTATAACCTGTCGATAGAATATGTTTGTTTTTCACCGCTACAGCCCCGACATGGTGGCGCAGACAGGTAGAACGCTCGGCAATCACTGCGGCTATTTTTAGAAAATATTCATCGATATCCGGTCTTTTCAATTTTTTCTCCGTAAAAATGAGATGGCTTTCTTAACTTCCTTCTTCAAAAAGCCAAAGGATGACTCATTTATTATAGTAAAATCAGCCATAGCTATCGGCCCGCCCTTGTTTACTTTCAGGATTTCCGCTTCATCGCGGTTGGCAGCTTCTTGAGGCATCAACGGTCGAATTGCACGTTTTTTTAACCTGGCATATCTTGTTTGCGGCGATGCCCACACAGCCACCACATAGAAGTTGTCCTTAAAATAGTTTTTCAGAAAGGTATATTCTTCCCATGAATAGAGCCCGTCGATTATAACCGGAGATGTTTTATTTGTTAGTTCTATACGCGACAGGTTAATTACGGCATAGGCAGCCATTCCGTATTGCTTGCGGAATTGTTCCCTTATCCGTCTTTCATTTTCCTCATTAATAGCCAGACCTTGATTATTCAGCTCTTCATCGGTTTTATCGCCAAACCTTATCCGGGTAAATCCATTCTCCGAAAATAACCTGGCGGCTTCGGACTTGCCGGCGCCGGCCATACCCACCAGTGCCACTATTTTCATACTTCGAATACCTCAAGGTCTAATTATATGAGAATAATAATTTTATATCAATTAAATTTAATAAACCAGTGTAGCTACCTATAACCTGTGCTATAATTCAATCTGAACTTAAAAACAAGGAACGCAATGGCTAAAGTAATAAATCCGGCAGATAGTATAGAGAAAAATTTACCCGCTGAATTGGTCGCTTTTTTACAACTGGCTGGGAAACGCGCCGCGGCCAGGCAGGAGAAGTTATATCTTGTCGGCGGTGTTGTGCGAGACCTTTTACTTGGTAAGACTAACCTCGATATAGATCTGGCGGTAGAAGGCAATGCCATCGCTCTAGCTAAGGAGATGGCAGACAAACAGGACAACATTACCGTTCACAAGAATTTTTATACCGCTAAAATTAGATGGCACGACTTGTACATTGATTTTGCAGCTACCCGCCGCGAGACTTATGCCAATCCCGGAGCGCTGCCGACGGTAAGCCCCAGTTCCTTAATCGAGGATCTGATACGAAGGGATTTTACAATCAACGCTATGGCCATCGGGCTTACAGGACAAGATTACGGACTGTTGTATGACCCGTATAATGGTCAGGAAGACCTGATTAATAGGGGAATACGTATTTTACATGATAAAAGCTTTATCGACGATTCTACGCGTATCTGGAGGGGTTTGCGCTATGAACAACGCCTCGGTTTTCAAATAGAACCGCACACCTTGGAACTTTTAAAACGCGATATCCCCATGCTGGATACTGTTAGCGCTGACCGCATATATTATGAAATCGAGTGTATCCTGAAAGAAGAGCTTCCGGAAAAGGTATTCAAAAGAGCACATGCTCTTGGAATACTAAAAAAGCTTCACCCTGATTTAAAAGCAGATTCCCGGCTGGATGACAGGTTCCCACAGGCAAGGGAGGTGAGCTTCCCTCACCGCCCGTCCCCTGCCCTTTACATGGCACTGTTGACCTATGACCTGAATATCACAGAAAAAGAGGAGTTGAATTCTTACCTGCGGCTGCCAAAGTTGATAGCACAAACGATGCGAGATAGCGACAGCATAAAAAGCCGCTTTAAATATATAGCTACAACCGGTATTAAACGCAGCGAAATCTATCACCTCTTATACGACTATTCGCTTCAGGCAATTATGGCAAGTATAATCGTAGCCGAAACCGAAGAAGTCCGGCAAAACCTCAGGTTATACCTGGATAAGTTACGTTCTATTAAGCCGCTGCTTACCGGCAAAGACCTTTTGAAAATGGGTGTTACGCAGGGACCGCACATGAGGGAGATTCTCAACTCCCTTCTTGACGCTAAACTCGATGACAGGGTCAAGACCAGAGAAGATGAGGAGAGGATAGTTAAAAATAAATACTCGAAATAGATTTTATAGAAAAACCTCTTAATTGAAAAGAACCTATTTCTAATTGTAACAACCATCTTTACCTTATATACTATAGATATGCCACAATTCAAAATCGTATCCGATTTCGGCTTGATGGGCGACCAGCCGCAGGCAGTTGAAAAGCTGGTCGAAGGCTTAAATAAGGGCTTCAAGGGGCAGACGTTACTGGGTGTTACAGGTAGCGGAAAGACCTTTGCAATGGCTAATGTCATCGAACGGATGCAAAGGCCGACTCTTATTATCAGTCACAACAAGACGCTGGCTGCCCAGCTTTACTCCGAGTTCAAGGAGTTCTTCCCAGAAAACGCCGTGGAGTACTTCGTCAGCTATTATGATTACTATCAACCGGAAGCTTATATACCCCGCACCGATACCTATATCGAAAAAGAATCGGATATTAACGAGGAGATCGATAAACTGCGTAATGCAGCCACTCGCTCGCTTTTAGAACGAAGGGACGTTGTTATCGTTGCTTCTGTTTCCTGCATATACGGTCTTGGAGAGCCGGAAGAATATCGCAGCTTCGTCCTTAGTCTCGAAAAAGGTAACCAATATCAGCGGGACAGTGTTTTAAGACGGCTTGTGGATATGCAATACGAGCGGAATGATATTGATTTCAGCAGAGGAAAATTTCGCATACGCGGTGATACTCTTGAAATTCAACTGGCTTATGAGGATATGGCGATACGCATAGAGTTCTTCGGTGATGAAGTCGAGCGTATGATAAGAATAGACCCTCTGAGCGGCGAGTTTTTGTCCATACTGGATAATATAGATATCTATCCGGCAAAGCACTTTGTAACCTCCCGCGCCAGGCTGGTGCTGGCAATAGAAAGTATAAAACAGGAGCTAGCCGAAAGGCTGGATGAGCTAAAAAAGCAGGGAAAACTGCTGGAAGCTGCAAGACTGGAGCAGCGCACCAACTACGACCTGGAAATGCTGGCGGAGGCCGGTTACTGCAACGGTGTGGAAAATTACTCGCGTCATCTGTCACAACGCGCACCGGGCAGTTCACCGTATACGCTGCTGGACTATTTTCCTGAAGACTTCCTGCTGATAATCGACGAATCTCACATGACGATCCCACAGGTACGTGGTATGTATAACGGCGACCGCTCGCGCAAGGAAACGCTGGTGGACTACGGATTCCGCCTTCCCTCGGCGCTGGATAACCGTCCTTTGAACTTCGATGAATTCCAAAAGCACATTCCAAAGGTTATTTTCACTTCGGCGACACCCGCCGATTATGAATACAAGCACAGCCAGCAAACTGTAGAGCAACTGGTGCGTCCGACAGGACTATTGGAGCCTACTATCGAAATAAAGCCGACACAAGGGCAGATCGATGATCTGCTTGCAGAGATAAAGCTCAGGGTGGCTAAGAAAGAGCGTTGCCTGGTTACCACTCTCACCAAGAAGCTGGCGGAGAAGCTGGCGGATTACCTTATCGAGATGGACATAAAAGCCCATTATCTCCATTCTGAAATCGATACATTTGAGCGGGTTGAGATATTGCGGGATCTACGTCTGGGGGTCTATGATGTGGTAGTCGGCATCAACCTGCTGCGTGAGGGGCTGGACCTGCCTGAGGTCAGCCTTGTAGCTATCCTGGATGCCGATAAGGAAGGCTTTTTAAGGTCTGAAGGGGCGCTCATACAAACGATGGGCAGGGCTGCACGCCATATTGACGGGCATGTTATTATGTATGCTGATACTATTACAGGCTCCATGCAGCATGCAATAGATGAAACACAACGCCGCCGCCGCATACAGGAGGAATATAATGTGCAGCATAATATCACTCCGCAGGGCATCAAGAAAGCCATCAAGGACATCACAGAGCGCATCAGGGTTGTCGCCGAACCGAAAGCAGAATATACTGCTATTCCCAGAGCCAGAGAGGACATCTCACGCCTGATTACAGACCTGGAAAAACAGATGAAATCCCTCGCCAAAAATATGGAATTCGAGAAGGCCGCACTACTTCGTGACCGCATTGTTGAGTTACGGAGAGAACTTATTACAAAGGAGCTGCCGGAATGAACAATGAAGATGTAATCATCGAGACCAAACAGGAACGACGTGAACGGAAGCTGCAGAAGAAAAAAGAACAGATGCAGAAACACGGTAAAAGCACGGCTAGGATATACATCGATGCGCTATTCAAGAGGTTGAAACATAAGAAGAAGTAAGTTCTCTTTTTATAATGTCATGCTGAAGTTCGCAAAGGGCTAATGAAGCATCGGGGACGGAGTGACCTGTCACTCTTAGCAAAGTCATTTCGACCGGATTAATCATCAATTCGTACTTAATCGTGCTATACATCGTATACAACGTTTAGGTTATAAAGTTATACTTGAACCTATTTCGCATCTGAGGCTATAATTAAACCAATATTCTCGTAATAATCTCTATGTCAATCTATAAAAACCTGAGTGTGCTACTGGTCCTTTTAGCAGTTTATTAACTGTATTTTCCCCTATCGCCTGACTGATAATGACGAAGGATTTGCTTACTGCTTTGAGGTAAGCGATAATATGCTCTTCTTTATGGGCATATGAGGCGTAAAAAGCATTGGTTGCCAGGAAGTCCCTTTGCAGCATTTCCTGTGTAAACAACGTCTTTATCGCCTGCCCGTTTTCATAATCGAAAGAGAAATGCGCCAGCGGCGGAATTCCACTGATGCTGACTTTCAGCCCGCAATCATTAGCAGCGGATTGCCAGCCCTGTTGAATTAATTTCCCGACCTCTATCAGGTGGCTGGCGACATTGCACTCCCTATATTTCTTAATAGTCGCCAGGGCGGCGGCAGGGCCAATGCCTTCTGTCCAGCAGGTGCTGCTAATAAAGCTGCTTTGCGCTGCCTGCATGACACCGGAAATTCCAATAATGGCTGCCATCGGGTAGCCGTTACTCATTGCCTTGGCAAAAACGGCTATATCCGGGTTAACGTTATATGTCAGGTGCGCTCCGCCAGAATTTAGCCGCCACCCGGAAGATACTTCGTCAAAGATCAATACAGATTTAATGCTTGTTGCGATTTTCCTGACTTCTTCCAGGAAACCGGGCAACGGCTCATAATTTCTTATCGGTTCGATTATAATGGCAGCGATATTATTTTCGTGTTTTTTTATAATTTCCTTTAACTCTTCTATTTCGTTGTAATGAAAAGCGAAAGAAGTATTTCCCAAACTCTGTGGCACACCGGCAGGTTCCAAGCCGGGCAGTAGATGCCCATTCAGATTATCTTTTCCCTGCAAATTAGTTGCCAGATACCAGTCGTGCCAGCCGTGGTAGCCACAAAAAGCTATTTTATCTTTTCCGGTTTTTGCTCGGGCAATGCGGACGGCAATAGCCATGGCTTCACTACCGCCGCGGGCATATCGCACCATATTTGCCCAAGGATGGATATCACACAGTATTTCTGCAAGCTCAATGTCTTCGGGGCAATTTAAGGTGCACACAGAACCTTTGGCAATAGCTTCTTTAATGGCATTATCCACGTCATCATCGGCATAACCCAATACACAGGCGCCGATACCCATATAGCTCAAATCGGTATATTTATTGCCGTCCAAGTCCCATAGATCGACGCCTTTTGCTTTAGAGTAATAGCAAGGCCATTGGTCCGGCAGGAACATCTCCGGTCGCTTGGAGAGAAGCTGCGTGCCTCCGGGTATTACCTGTTTAGCTCTTTGATATAGAGATTGTCCTTTATTAGTTATAGTTGATTTTGTCATCTAACTAACCTATCCCCTTCAAGGGATTTTATATAGCCTTCATTAATTGCGATAGCACGGTTTATTTTCTTAAGCTCAGGGTGTTCTGCTAAGAGTCTTACAACATCCTCCATGTAAAAGATTTGTCCATCTTTGTGCAAGTGTTTATAAATTCGCCGTACAAATTCTAAATCCTTTTCTTCATCCACTGACCATCTTAACCTGGAAAGATCTGTCTTATTCTCGATATTTGCCAAGCGAAACTTATTCGGGTTCTTGTGGATGTAGGGGGTAACGTGCTCTCTTTCCGATGCCCATTTTGCCTTGCGCCAGCTTATTTCTAATGCTGCAAAAGAGAATACTTCAACATCCAGCCCGTCAGGGTAAGTCCGCTCAAAGGCATTGGTAACGTAGTCATAGCTACCCTGCATATAGAGTTTAATAGCTACGTCAATAATACAGGGATCTATTATGGGGCAATCGGCGGTTATGCGGACAATAACCTTGGCATTGTATTTTATAGCTGCCTGGTAGAACCTATCCAGCACATCTTGTTCACAGCCGGTAAAAGTATCTATACTCATCTCTTCAGCCAGTTTTAGGATAGGTTTATTTTCCGATTTACTGCCGGTAGCAATAACTATTTTATCGATTAGTTTTGCTTTTTTCAGCCTGTTTATTATATGCCAAAGCATAGGTTTGCTTTCGATATTCTTCAATACCTTGCCTGGTAATCTGGTTGAATTCATGCGTGCCTGGACTATGGCGATAATCATTTGTTTTCCATTAGCTTGATAGAGTATCCGATTTCGGCTGATTCCCTGGCGCCAAAGGCAATTTGCAAAGTTTTTTTTGCAGACCTTATATCCTGCATCGGTTGTGCTTTTCCTTCAATACAGTCCAGAAAGTGTTTCATTTCATCCAGATACATCCTGTTGATATCATAATCTGCGGGCTGGAGGAAGATCTGCCAGTTTTGGGTGGCCGAGGTGTAGAGTTTTATCTGTCCCTCATTAAAATCCCACAGGATCGTTCCTTCCTCGCCGATAATCTGGCATGAGCGAGCATAGGAACGCTGGATATAATCCAGGTGTACTTCAGCAATGGCCCCCGAGTTAAAATGAAGCAGGATTTCGGCTGTGTCTTCGGTATCTATTTCAAGGGAGCTGAGTTTCCCGCTAAAGCAGAATACTTTATTAACCTCCCCCAGTAACCAGTGTATATAATCCAACTCGTGAATACCATCCAGTGTTATTCCGCCCCCCATTGATTTCCTGGCGCTGTAACTTTGCTTATAATCTTCTAAAGGGTGCCAGTCCGGCAGGTATTGCCCCGCCTGTACACGGGCCGAAGTAATCTTCCCGATGCTCTTTTTTTCTAATAGCCCTTTGATTTTTAAAATCCCCGGGTGAAATCGCATATTGCAGCCGACTAGTGTTGTTAATTTTTGCTTGTCTACGATATTAATCAGCTCATCGATCCCATCCATCTTGTGGGATAGCGGTTTTTCAATAAATAGATGGCATCCCATATTTGCGGCAATGATAGCCGGGGGAATATGCTGTTGGGGCGGGGTGCATATCAGGGCAACATCGGGTTCATTATCCAGGGCTTTCTCATATTCAAGACAGGTTTTAATCTTGAATTCATATACTACTTGACGGCACCGCTCGGTATCTATATCACAGGCAATTATATCCTGAATTCCTAATGTCTTAAGATTAGCGATATGCCTTCTGCCTATAGAGCCGCAACCGATAACCAGAAATTTCATATTATTTTTCCACCAGTAGGTCCACTCGTGTATTCCCAAATGCCAAGTTGGACGGTTGGTCGAGTATTGTCCCTTTAACACCGATTTCGTTGCATATAGCCAGGATTTCTTCGGTTTCATAGAACATACCCGCTGCCTGAGGTGGGGCAATATCCAGCTTTTGTTTTCTCCTGTTAAACTGCCGGGCACTCATCTTATATCTGAATTTAACGTTATCCTGTCTTATCTTGCGTATAAGATATGCTAATAGCGGTTCATTTTTGTGGCGTGCCCCTTTTATCCATTCTGCTTTTTTGTTTATATCAGGGATATCACCGGTAAGTATTTTGCCTCCCGGCCGGCATACCCTGGACATTTCGGAAGGGGCATTTTTAAAATCTTTT
>JAQTVR010000028.1 GCA_028706995.1 Dehalococcoidales bacterium | reverse complement strand
CGTTTATTCCCCTCAACACGACCATATTTACCTTAATAGGGTCTAAACCAGCCTCTATCGCCGCCTCAATGCCTCTAAGCACATCCTTAAGTGTTTCTGAACCGGTTATATATTTAAACTTATCCGGATTAAATGTATCGAGGCTGATATTTACTCTCTTTAATCCTGCATCTTTCAGTTCGTCCACATATTTTTCAAGCAGTACGGCATTTGTGGTCAGCGAGATATCGTTTATTCCACTGACATTATTAAGCAGCTCTATTAATGCCCCGACGTCAGGTCTAACCAGAGGCTCGCCGCCGGTTATACGTATATTTTTTACACCAAGCATAGTGGACGCCTTCACTATCTTCTGTATCTCTTTATATCTAAGAATATCATCATGCGTTAAATGCGGGGACAGGTGATAATTGCAGTATAGGCAGCGCATATTACAACGGTCGGTTATTGATATTCTCATATAATCTATATTTCGATGAAAAGTATCAGAAAGGCCTGTCATTTTGCCTCCTTTACGTCATTACTAAAATCTATTATACCCCCCTTCCCAAACACGGGCGGTAAATAAGTTTCCCTATATACCAGAACCGGTTTGTACGCCATAGACCATAAGCCGTTAGGTAGAGACAACTTGGAGGGGCAAGCTAATAAACTTAGTTGTTAATAATTCTTTTATTACCACTTAAGATACTATGATAGATTAAATATGTCAATAATTTATAAATAATCACATCTCCCTTGAGCTCGTCGAAGAATTAAAGCGGAAGTAACACCAGTCATTATTGATAAGAACCAAACTACACATTATTTATTTAAGATTTGAAACACTTAACAGCTTCGATTTATGATTTAACTCAAGACACCGGTATTTTCGCATTTATCCATAACATGAGACACATTTTCCCATTTTTCACAGCGCCCGCCCCATCGGGCAAGTATTTGCCCCCCCTGCTTCAACTGTGCAATTTCACACTGGTTGGGACAACCGTTACAGGTAAATGTCGATGTTTCATAACAGATGTCGCTTATAGAAAAACCCTTAAAACGTGTTCTAGCGCCGGTTGTCTCATGGTTTTCCCAGGCAATAATCGCAGCCCCTATAGCACCCATTACTTCATGATGATGAGGGACCATTATCTCCTGCCCCAGCTCTTCCTCGAAGGCCCTGATAATAGCTTTATTATAAGCCACGCCCCCCTGGAAAATTATGGGTGCTTCTATTCTCTTTCCCAGACCTACGTTATTGATATAATTACGCACCAGAGCCTGGCATAGTCCATAAAGAATATCCGGAGTGCTGTGCCCCATTTGTTGCTTGTGTATCATATCCGATTCGGCAAATACGGTACACCGCCCGGCAATGCGTACCGGATCTTTACTCTTTATAGCTTCCCCAGCAAATTCCTCTATCCTGATACCCAGTCTCAAAGCCTGATGATCCAGAAAACTTCCGGTACCGGCAGCGCATACGGTGTTCATACCGAAATCGGCTACTACGCCATTTCGAATGATTATTATTTTACTATCCTGCCCGCCTATTTCGATAATTGTCCTGACATCCGGAAAGTAATGAGTAGCTGCTATGGCATGAGCTGTAATTTCATTTTTTATAATATCGGCACCTACGATCTCTCCCGCAAGATATCTGGCGCTGCCCGTAGTTCCGACACCGGCAATATTCAAATCAGGCAAAATCTCTTTACTTATTTCCCGTATCAATTTCTGTATCTGAGCGATAGGTTTGCCGCTGGTGGGAATATAATGATGGGCGATGAGCTCCATATCTTCTCCCATCACCGCACACTTGGTAGTCACCGATCCTACATCAATGCCAAGATAAATATTTTTCCCCATTATTCCTCCAGTAAACGACTGCCATTTCTGTTCCTTTTCATTCTTAACATATCGACAAATGCCTCTAGTCTTGTTAACATGCCAGCTTTGGAAGTCTGTTCATCACAGTATATTGCCAGCACCGGCAGGTCTTCTTTAGTCGAAGACATGATATTTTGCGCTGTTTCCTCAGGCATACAGGTAAAAGGAGCCAGATGCACCATTCCGTCATAGTGTCCGGTGCCCAGAACCTTTTCTCCGATAGTTTCCCAGCCATCACCACCTATATCCCGTTTAAGATAAGGCATAGCCGCCTTATGAACCTTCCTGTATTGGTCTATTCCCAGGGGATTGTAAAATAATCCGCGTTTAGCCCAGCGGGATAAATAAAGGCTGCGTTCCGTGACCACCCCCAGTTTACCCATCTCAAGTTCTACATCCATATTAGCATAAGTGTCAAGAACGACGTAAATCTCCCCTGCAACCAGTACTTTAAGGGGCGATACCCCCGAAAGTATTTTTATCCCTTTTAGCCTCCGTCTATAATCTTTTACCACGTTCTTAAGGCTGCGGTAATCGCCGGCTTCATCTATAGCTTTGGTTCCCTCGCGATATAATAGAGTAATCGTACCTTTCTCCTTTTCGATTGCCCGCATCCTGTTGGCTATTATCTCGATATCATCCAGGGCTGTTACTTTTGCCAAACCAAAATGAAAAGCCGAGATAATTTGAGTCCATGAAGCATTGTTGGATATTTTCTTGAGCATTTTAAAAAATCCGGTGAGCTTATGCTCGGAAAGACCGGTCAACTCCATTTGAAAGTCGAAGCCCATATCCCGCAATATCTGCTCCTGGACCTTATGATAATAACCCATACGACAGGTGCCATGCCCGGTTATATTAACAATAGTATCGGCTCCTAGTTCAATAGCCTCTATCATATTTCCAAGATTTAATTTAAAAGGAAGGCAAATACCTTCGGGCGAATACCTGGTCGCAAGCGTCAATGTTCGTCTTGTACACCCCGGTGGAACAACTACATCAGTGCCGAGTGACTCCAGCGTGCTCTTTATTCCGATATATGCATTGCCTATATGAGGGAAAGTAACCTGCATATCACCTTACCTCCTTTTATCCCTGGAAATCATATCCAGAAATGCTTCAAGCCTGGTGACAATACCGGCGTCTGCTGTATGTTCTTCCACTGTGAGGCAAATAAAAGGAATACCCGCTTTCTGTGCATTACGTTGTATTAGATTCATCATCAAAGAGTCCGGGCCACAGGCAAATGGCATCATACCGATGATACCATCTACTTTGGTTCCAATATAGTATTCTCCGGCTTCAAGTATATCTTCTTCAGATTCCCAATAACTTCTTGCTAATCCGGCAACCTGTGCGCCGGATTGATAATCAAAGGACATTTCCGGAACCATTTCGGGAGTAAGCACTCTTAGACCATATGACAGCAACCTCTTTATCAGATAATGGCTGATTTGTTCGTCATGCAATACATAAGGATGCCCGACAAGACCGATGGTCATTAACTGATTATTGTCCCTGATTTCAGGTTTAACCATCTGCCCCTGTATCAATTTAATAACTTCTACACGCATCAGGTTTTGTTCACACATCATCTTTTTATACTGCACATGAGATTCCCACGCCTTATCCGCCGCTTCTTTTATCTTGAGCGGATTCCTTGTAAAACGGCTTCCCAGCGAATATATTTGCCTGTACAAAAAATTCTGCCCGCGATTCCGATCGAACTCGATTTCCCATATCGGCGGTGTATTCGACACCACCGCCCTGGTCAGGTCAGGCAAGCCGAGAAAACGTGAACAGTTATAAACCTTCCTCTTTGTGCTGCGTACTATAGGAATAAGCAGAGAATCACACCGGTCTGTTAACGATACTACATGCCCAATAAAAACCTTTACCGGAAAACAGGTATCGGATACAACGCGGGCTGCTCCCTGTGAAATAGTACGCTTATTGGTAATATCCGAAACGACCAACTCGGCGCCCAATTCGCTTAAGAATTTTTGCCACATGGGGAAATATTTGTAATAGAGCAACGCTCTGGGAATACCCACCTTATATTTCATAGGAATTTTAACCCAAATAATTTATTATCAAGTTTTATTTTATTATATACTATTGTAAATATTGTTTATGCCTTTTATTATATTAAAATCCATCACTGGCTTGCTGTATTCATTAAGGAGCAAAACATGAGTAAGGTCGTTATTACAACCAATATAATTGTCTGTCTTCCCATGAATCAGTGGAATAAATACGGCATTAATATAGTCCCAATAAAATTTCTTTTGTGGGAAGATATATCGGGGTAGACTTATAAATTACTCGAAGAGGTCCGGATTCTTTTTCGACTACTCCATCCAACCCGGGTAATTATATTGATACCTTTCATGATTATAATATTCCGGCTATGTTCATAGTCGCGAAGAACCTGTCCTGGTAATCCTCGAATAAATCCCAGTATTGCAGCTCTTTCTTTAATACGGCAGGGTCGATCTTACCCAAAACCAGTTGCTTGAATAATTGCTCGATCCTCATCTTGGCGTCCAAGGGAATCCCGTAGGCATCGACATCCATGAGCCCCTGTGACTGAAGTTGCGTCAGATTTACATAAATCGATTTTTGAGTTATTTCATAAATAAACTTCATTAAAGAAACATCCCACAGATGATCCTGTCCCTGTATTATTGCGACTAAACGATCATCGTTCTTTTCAATATAATCATTAATTCTATTCACTACGAAATCGATATTTTCCGGAATAATTGAAAGCTCTCCCGGTTCATTTCGATATGTATAATAAAGACCGGGGCAGCTCGGCCCATAAACCTGGCTTATTTTATTAAAATACATCCTGGCTCCCAGGCTAAAACCTTCCAGCCGGGACAGATAATATGGAGTGACTATCCTGGGTTTTTCAGCGATAATCCTGCCCTGGCGCAGTACTGTTTCCATTGTATTTAAAGATAAATCCGCGTATACAGGTTCGGTGACCACGTAATATCTAATAACAGTCTGCCCGAATGTCGATAGCTTCTGTTCCGGAAGCCTGAGTATCCTGGTGTGACTGGCAGCATATTCGACTTCATCGTTTCTATCATCCATCTGAATCCTCTTGTAAATATATGGATTTTAGTCAATGTTTTTTAATTCCTGTTTATATTCGTCCAGATAATTAGAATACTGCGCATCGAGCTTAGATATTACCTTACGCCATTCTTCCTGGAATTGAGGCAGGCTTTCTACATTTATATTAATATTCGAAGATGAGCCTAATTTCTGGTCAATTGCCTTTTCCAGCTTGTTTTGGTAATCGCTCTTTAACAGCTCATAAGACTGTTCCCTCTGCTGTTTTCCCTGTTCATCGTAATGTTTAAAAAGAAAGTCTATTTTCTCGTAAATCTCTTTAACAGCAGACTTATCGTTTTTAATGAACAGTAAATTATCCATAGCCTTCTTATTGTTATTCTTTATATTTTCATTTTTAGGAATGCCGATATTCGCAAGAAATACGGTCTCGGCACCCTTCAAAATGTAACTTCTGATTTTCTTATCATAATTATTTATTTTTGATTTTATATCGCTGTTATCATTTAAACATGAAGTCGCCAATTTTTCACCTTCCGGTATATACTTCCACTTAAGTTGCTCTTCTTCCGTAGCATCTCCTAAACGGGCAATTTTCTCCATGGCAATTTCATGCGCACTTTTTATATCTGACATATTAATCCATCCTCTATCCTGCGCTAATTGATATCCTATATAACCATTATACTAAATTAAAAGATAAGCACAAAACTTTTGTGAAATGATTTTTAGATTTGCTAAAGTGACACAAAATTGTTATAAATAACAAATAATAAGTTATAAATTTTATATATAATATCATTTGTATATATTTTTAACAGATTTACATTTCCCCCTTGGTACTACACAGCAGTTCCATTTTATAGCTCCAAACCCATGGGTAATAATAGGTGCATTTCCAATACCATTTGAACATAAGAATGAATTTCAATCAGATTTTTTATCTCATATTTAAAAAATAGAGATTACTAATAGCCCACTCCCTCCTTTATCTTGGCACCCGGTGATATAATTGATTGAAATACTGAGATGAAAATCACTACATAGTGGAGATTACACAGCTATGAAATATTCCAGCATGGGTGAATAAATTGGCTAAGAGATTTAAACTACCGGTTTTTATATTTACACTGGTGATACTGGCGATCGCATCTATACCCACATCAGTATGCTTAGCCAATTCAGCAGAGCCCCCTTCGATAGTGATAATCGTGCCGAACGCACCAGATGACCTTGAGATCACTATCGGGGAAGAAAATATAAAAGCCGGAAGAACAGAGAATAAACTGATCGAAACCTACTTTACCTTTTATTCCTATCAGTTAAAAGCCACAGAATATACTTTAAATTTCACCACCGGGGATGAAACCTTCGAAATAAAGCTGGATACACCACTTGAGAAATACAATAACATTTTCACACTGGACATTACAAACAGGACACTGACCCCCGGCACATTGTTATCCAGGTCTATCATCCTGTGGTCTATAAGGATTTTTCTGACACTGTTAATAGAAGCTGCCGTGTTTTACGAGTTCGGTTACAGGCAGAAAAGATCATGGGCTGTTTTCCTGGGAACCAATCTTATCACCCAGACAGCTTTGTATATATGGTTAAGCGGATTTGCTTTACCTCTTACGGGCAGTTTTTATTTGATTTTTGACCTGATAATCGGGGAATTCTTTGTATTCATCGTTGAAATGATCGCATTTTTAATCCTAGTAAATGAGCACAGCCGCTGGCGGACAACCTTATACGTTATAATAGCAAACCTACTTAGCCTGATTGCCGGGGGTTATTTAATAGCACTTTTACCGGTATAATAGTAAGTATATCGAGGTGAACGGTGCCGCTGGCAAAGGTCAACGGAGTAAATATAAACTACAATATCGAAGGGCATGGAGAAGCGCTGATCTTGATTATGGGATTTGCCGCCACCAGAAATGCCTGGATATTTCATATACCCACCTTTCGCAAATATTACAGCGTAATTACTTTTGATAACAGAGGCATCGGGGCATCGAATAAACCGGCGAGACCTTATGATATGGTGATCGTTCTATTTAGAACGGTAGAGATTGCTTCGCCTTCCCTTCGGGAATGGTCTCGCAATGACGTTAATATTCTTGAGTCCGCCATATGCTTCAGCTGCCCTTTGTGGCTTCCAGTACGACATTACATTTGGCCCTTATCCGTTATTGGCTTTCTTTTCTACTTGTGCTTGAGCAGCCAGTATTCGAGGCTATCGGCCAGTGCCAGCCAGCTTGCTTCGATTATATTAACTGAACTCCCCACAGTTCTCCAGTGGTCGGCGCCATCGGTAGATTCGATAAGAACCCTCACCTGTGATTCGGTGCTAAGTGAATTTAGAATGCGTACTTTATAATCTACAAGCTCGATAACTGAAAGCTGCGGATAGAATTGAAGCAGGGCTTTACGCAAAGCCCTATCGAGGGCATTGACGGGACCGTTTCCTTCCGCCACCATATGCATTATCTCACCGTCTACCTTTACTTTAACCATGGCTTCTGAAATTGTCGCTTCGTTACCATTATGTAATGTAGAAGACCTGCGCCTGCTCTCGACAACTACCATAAAATCGACCAGTTCGAATGGCGATGTATAGCTTGATTGCGCACGGTGTACCAGCAAATCGAAAGAAGCCTCGGCATTTTCATACTGGAAACCGCGGCTCTCGAGGTCTTTCACTTTCTCCAATAATTTCTGCGCCTCTTTTCCCTTCGGAGGCAGAGGTACACCTATTTCACCGGCACGATGAACGATATTCGCCCTGCCGGAAAGCTCTGAAATGAGCATGCGGGATTTATTGCCTACCAGGGCGGGGTCTATATGCTGGTAGCTTCCCGACCATTTGCTTAGTCCTGAAACATGTAATCCTGCTTTATGGCTGAAGGCACTGGTGCCGACGTAGGGCAGGGATGGATTGGGATTCAGGTTGGCAGCTTCATTGATATAACTTGCCACTTCATATAATTTAGTCAGATTTTCATTACTGATACAGTTTATCCCCATTTTTATCTTGAGATTGGGAATAATGGAACAAAGGTTGGCATTACCGCAGCGTTCACCATAACCGTTGATAGTTCCCTGAACCTGTACGGCACCGGCTTGTACGGCAGCCATGGATACGGCTACCGCAAGGTCGCTATCGTTATGTGCATGGATTCCTATAGAAAGGGTAGTCACTTCTCGAACGGCTTTAATCGCTTCGGCTATTTCGTCCGGTAAAGAGCCACCGTTTGTATCGCATAATACCAGGCAATTGGCACCGGCCTTGTCCGAAGCCTTCAAGACATCCAGCGCATATTTCCGGTTATCTTTAAAGCCGTCAAAGAAATGCTCTGCATCGATAAATACTGAGATTCCTTTTTCACGAAGATATTTTATAGAGTCGGTTATCATATTGATATTTTCATCGAGAGTGGTCTCTAAAACCCGGGTAACTTGGCGTGCTGAACATTTGGCTACAAGTGTAACTACTTTTGTGCCGGCGTTGACTAACGATTCGAGTATGGGGTCATCCTCGGCTTTACCATTAGGACGCCTTGTACTTCCAAAAGCTACGAGTTTTGTATTCTTGAGTTTTAATTCCCGTGCCTTATTAAAAAACTCTATATCTTTCGGATTGGAGCCGGGCCAGCCACCTTCTATGAAATGAACACCGAGCTCATCCAGTTTACGTGTAATATTCAGCTTGTCCACAACAGAAAATGAGATGCCTTCGCGTTGAGCACCATCCCTTAACGTCGTATCATAAAGCTGTATGGACATTTAATAAATTACCTTATATCCTTTCGGCGATTAAATCACCCATTTGGCTGGTAGTTACCTTTATCGAGCCTTCCCCAATTATATCATAAGTTCCATAATTTTCTTGCAATACCATGTTAATTGCGTTTTCAACAGCACTGGCCTCATCAGTTAAGCCTAATGAATAGTTTAACATCATTGCCATACTCAAGATAGTTGCTATCGGGTTAGCCATATTGAGTCCTGCGCGTTTGGGAGCACTGCCATGGCTGGGCTCATACATTCCCAATGTTCGGTTTCCTGCTTTAGGAACCCCGGCAAGACTGGCTGATGCCAGCATGCCCAGCGAACCTCCCAGCATCGAAGCTTCATCCGTCAAAATATCGCCGAATGTGTTTTCAGTTACTAAAACATCGAGGTATCTCGGATTCTGGATTATCCTCATGGCGCAGGCATCTACCAGCATATGTTCCAATTCTACATCCGGGTATTCCATTGAAATTTCAATGGCTACCTGCCGCCATAATCTGGATGACTGTAATACATTTGCCTTATCTACAGATATCAATTTCTTTTTCCTGGTGCGAGCTATTTCAAAGCCGACCCTGACTATTCGGGCAATTTCATGCTCCGAATATAACATCGAATCGACAGCCCATCTGCCATCTTTCTCTTCCCAGCGTTTTTTGGGATGCCCGAAGTATAAACCACCGGTAAGCTCGCGAACAAAAATGAAATCTACTCCTTTCAAAACCTCTGGTTTGAAATTTGTGTGGTTAATAAGGGACGGATAGACACAAACTGGACGCAGATTAGCGAATAAGCCCAATTCTTTACGTATAGCCAGAAGTCCATCCTCAGGGTGTATAGGAGCCTGTGGGTCGTCAAACCTGGGGTCACCGACAGCGCCCAGTAATACGGCATCACTCTTTTTACACTTATTAATAGTCTCCTTAGAGAGCGCAGTTCCCTCTTTATCTATAGCTACACCACCGATAAGTGCATAGTCACAATTGAATTCATGGCCGAATTTCTTGCCGACTGCATCCATTACTTTTACAGATTCGGCTATAATTTCGGGTCCGATACCGTCACCGCGTAAAACAACCAGATTAAACTTCATTTACTTTTTCTCCAATCTCTTTTTAGTATATTCGACAAGTCCACCGGCTGAAATCAACTGCCCCATAAAGTCTGGATATGGCTCAGCGGTAAATTCTTTTCCACAATTTAAATTCTTTATTTTACCATTAGACAGGTCAACCTCAATAATATCGCCACTATTGGTATTATCCACTGCCTCGCTGCATTCCAATACCGGCAGCCCGATGTTGATGGCATTGCGAAAGAAAATACGGGCAAAGCTTTTAGCGATAACACAGGAAATACCGGATGCCTTGATGGCTATCGGAGCATGCTCTCTGGACGAACCACAGCCAAAATTAGTGGTGGCTACAATGATATCTCGGGTATTCACCCTCTTTATAAATTCCAGGTCTATATCTTCCATACAGTGCTTTGCAAGCTCTGACGGTTCGGATACATTTAAATACCGCGCCGGAATTATGGCATCGGTATCAACATTCTCACCGTATTTAAAAACTTTTCCTTTTA
>JAQTVR010000182.1 GCA_028706995.1 Dehalococcoidales bacterium | reverse complement strand
GTTGGATGCAGGGGATCTGGGGCTATTTCTATTCTGATGAAGAGTATCATTCACCCAGAACGACAGCAATTAAGATACCTGCCAAACTGCATTTTGTGGCAAGGGTTGGCCTGTCCAGTAATGCAATGGAAAGTGACGGCGTGACTTTCAGGTTTGGCATCAAGGACCTCAATGATACCGTAACCTGGATAGATAGCAAGAAGGCAAATACGCCGGGAGCCTTTGAGGACTGGGATATTAACCTGAGTAAATATGAGGGACAGAAATACTACTTCATCCTGCGAGTGGACGCAGGCGCCTCTCCGGTTAACGACTTTGCTATCTGGAACCAGGCGAGGCTATTGCAGGTAAACGATTAGTATCTCCTACTGATACGGTGTCGTCATTATCGGTTTCATGATAATGCCCCGCTGTTTTAAAACAGCGGGGCATTGTTTTTATGTGACGCTCTCCGTCTTCGTATTACAAATTGTCTGCATGGCCTGATAATGATGCAGCAATTTAAAACGATCCGTTTGCCGTAGATGTCGATGACAGGGTAAGATGTTTGGATATAATCTGGTAGGGGTAAGATTTGGTTTAAGGCATTTCGATAATGGATAAATATAGAGGCGGTGAAGAGAATATGAACCAAACTATATTTGGGTTGGAAAACAGGGTAGCAATTGTGACCGGAGCTGGTCGCGGTATAGGCAAAGCTGTTGCGCTGGGTCTGGCGGTGGCGGGCGCCAGAGTGGTGGTTGCATCCCGCACAACGGCTGAGATCGAAGCTACGGCAGCAGAAATTATCAGTAAGGGAGGTAAATCTATAGCGGTCACTACAGATGTCCGCTCTGGTGAACAGGTAGCCAACCTGATAGAAAAAACAATTAATGGATACGGCAGGATTGATACGCTCATAAATAATGCCGGGGGTACTTATTTCTCTACAATGATGAATATGAGTGACAACGGCTGGGATGCTGTCTTCAGAGAAAATATTAAAAGCATTTTCCTTTGCTCTAAAGCTGTGAGTGCGATAATGATAAAGCAAAAGAGCGGGACAATAGTAAACATAGCTTCAAGGGCTGGTATTAATGCATACCCGGAAAATCCTGCCTATGGTGCTGCCAAGGCGGGCATAATACATCTGACCAAGAGCATGGCAATTGAGTTGGCTCCATATGGTATCAGGGTAAATTGCATAGCTCCGGGAGAGATTGCGACTGAAGGAGTGAAAATGATTGCGGGAGGAAATTTCCTGGATATTGGAAACCAGATACCAATGAAACGGATGGGAGAGCCGGAGGAAATACTCGGAGGAGTTATATTCTTATCTTCAGATGCATCCAGCTATATCACGGGACAAACAATTGTGATCGATGGCGGGGAATCGATCAATCCGGACATCGTTTATACAGCCGATCAGCGGAACAGCATAATGAAAGGATAGGAAGCCCAATGGATTTGTTATTAAAAGAAAAGATAGCGCTTGTAACAGAAGCAGGTCATCATACGGGTAAGGCGATAGAGCGTGTTCCGTGAGCTGTTTGTCCTGCCTCGGATATATCTGTGTTTATCATCGGTCAGGTGCTGAGAATAAACGGCGTTTTTTACACGTTTTGACAGATTACAAAGCTTAAATTGTAAGCGATATCGAAGGAGCTTTAGAGATGGTAAAGATGATTACGCTGCTCAAGAGAAAACCTGGCATCAGCAGGGAGGAATTCAGCAAGTACTGGCTGCATCCGCATGGAGACTTAATTTTAAGAACAATCCCGGGCATCAGGAAATACGTTCAAAATCCGGCGCAAATCAAAGAGGACCGTGAATATTTGTACGATGGCGTTGCGGAGTCGTGGTTTGATGATATGGATGCTTTGCGCAATGCACTTAAAGTCATGGGCAGCAAAGCAGGCGACGTTGTCCGGGAAGATGAAGAAAAATTCCTCGATAGAAGCAAAATAAGCGCCATGGTAGTTATCGACGAACGCGAAGTCAAACTGTAAGAATCAGGTTTAGGCCGCAACTCAGAACTATGGATTATATTAACCGTTAAGAAGTGAAATCAATATCGGGAGTACTTCATGAATAGATCGGATCTCGATTTCCTGTTTAAGCCGGGCTCGATCGCCATCGCAGGCGTGTCGATTGAAGAAAACGGAATCAATATGGGCCGTGATTTTGTGCAGGCTTTTATTGATGCCGGCTATAAAGGCAAGCTGTACCCGATAAATCCGCGCGGTGGAGAAGTCCTGGGTCTTAAGGTTTATAGAAATATCATGGAAATCGAGGGGCCGGTTGACTATGTTATCTCAGCAGTGCCCTCTAAATACACAGAGCAGTTGATGACCGATTGCGTTTCCAAACATGTCAGGGCAGTGCACCTGTTTACTGCCGGGTTTGGCGAAATCCAGGATGAAGCAGGTAAACATCTGCAGGAACAAATCCTCTCCATAGCGAAACCAAACAATATAAGGCTGATTGGTCCCAATTGCATGGGGATTTATTGCCCGAAGAACGGTATAACTTATGCCAGGGAACTCAGGAACCAACCCGCATTTTCCCGGACTGCCGGTCATGTCAGCTTCATATCGCAAAGCGGGGGTAACAGCATTTACTGCATCCGTAAGGCCACTGCCGCAGGCATATATTTCAGTAAGGTCGTCAGTTACGGCAATGCCGTTGATATC
>JAQTVR010000181.1 GCA_028706995.1 Dehalococcoidales bacterium | reverse complement strand
TTCCACGACCCCCGGATTATAACTTTTAAGCAAGGGAATGAGTTTCCGGCGCACCCGGTTACGCAGCGGGGGTAGCGACAGATTGGTGCTGTCGAGTCTTGGCACCAGATTGTTCTTCCGGCAGTATTCTTCCGTTTCACTGCGGCTTATTTCAAGGATTGGTCTTATTATGTCGACTGTTTTGCCGTTCAACCGGCGGCGGCTTTTAGGCTTCAGCCCGGTAAGCCCGTGAATTCCGGTGCCTCGTATTATGTGAAGTAATATCGTTTCTACCCGGTCGTCAAGGGTATGGCCGGTGGCAATGGCTTCTGCCCCTACAGCCCCGGCAGTCTCCGCCAGAAAAGTGTAACGTACTTCCCTGGCGGCTTCTTCCATCGATAAACGGTGTTTTTTTTGATATCCTTTGACATCAGCCTTTGACACGGTGACCGGCACGCCCAGTCTGTGTGCCAGTTCAATAACATAAACCGCATCCGCCACAGATTCCTCTCCCCGCAATTGATGGTCAAGGTGTGCCACGTGTAATCTGATACCGAGCCGTTCTTTAAGATAAACCATGAGATGTAAAAGGCAGGTGGAATCGGCGCCGCCGGATACCGCCAGCAGTAGACAGGAACCTGTAGACACCATAATTTTTTCACGGATAAAACGGTCTACCCTGTCCTCTATAGATAAATTTAATTCGGTCATCTCAAATTAATTATAATGAGCGGGGGTATGAGGAGCAAGCTTTGCACAGTTCGTCGCTCATATAGCTGGTATCGTTAAACAGTTGCAGCCACGAGGAATCGCCGCCAAGGGTTATGATACTGATGCTTCCGGTATCCATGCGGAACCTGTTGACCTGTGAAACAGGCATGTCCAGGATAGTGCAAATTATGGAGAGTATCACGAAATAATGGCTGACCAGTATCAGCGTACAATCGTCGTATTGAGAGATAAGTCCCCCGACAAAATCCCAGCAACGCTCCTGCACATCGTTAAGTGATTCTCCTCCGGCGATATTTGTGACCTTGCCATCCTGGATCAAAAACTCGCTGAACCTTTTTCCCAGTTCACTGGACAGCATGCCTTCCAGTTTACCGGCTTCAATTTCCCTTAGCGAAGGCTCTATTTGGACCTCTAAATTATGCATATTAGCTATGCATTCGGCGGTTATTGCGGCACGCTCCAGGGGACTGGAATATACAGCCCGGATCTTTTCCTTTGCCAGTATCGCCGAAAGCCCTTTCGCCTGCTGTCTGCCTATATCGTTTAAAGGTGTATTGCTGGAACCACCCTGGACACGCTTTACCCTGTTCCAATCCGTTTCGCCGTGCCTGACCAGTATAATCTTTAAAGCCAAATCATAACTCCTTGTTCGGATTCTCCTGTCCACCCAGGACATATTTCCCGGCATGCGTAACGCGTCTATAATAGCTGGGGTGGTCATGCGTTAAAACCTCGATCCAACGGGGAGGATTAGCTTCACCCAGGTTTTGCTCCGTAAGTTTTGTCATCATGGATATGAAAGCCTGCGGGTTACCTGTCAGACGCATTTCTTCGGGGACATTTGTATTGTTCAATACATCAACTCGTTTTTAATATCAGTTTGCTGCGATGTATAGATAACGGATCGCATAAACCCAGCGCTCTTATTACCTGCTCCGGTCTGCCCGAACCTCGGTTGTCACAGGTCAAGCGCATTCCGATCCAGGCGATATTGTCCCGGAAACTATCCAGCCACAGGTCATCGATCAAAGGCCTCAGGTCGTAGCTTTTAATACCTGTATCACGCCGGTGCTGCCATGGAAACTGTTTTTCTGCCAGCATATTTGTCAATACCTGTGTTAAACGCCCTTCCCCTTCTTTTACCTCGACGCTGACCATATATTCGGCAAATATTATCTGCGCCTGCAATGCGGGTAGATTCGGCGATACCTGGAAGGTATTCAGTATTTCCATTCCCTTCGGCATTTGTTTACTTACCATATCTGAAAAAATATGAGGGGATATGCTCCCGGTGGTGTAAATATCCATGAGCTCGGCTTCACTGGTGATACCTATTGCCAGTGGCGCCGCCAGGGATACGCGTGGGTGAGGCGTAAATCCCTCGGAATACTCAAGCTCTATGCCGGCACGACGAAAAGCTCGTAACCACAATCGGATAGTATCCAGGTGGGAAATAAACTTGACTTCCTCACCACGTTTAAACCTTATTCTCAGACGGCTCATCTTCTTTCTTTTTTCCCCTGATCACCATTATTTCCTCTATTTTGTGACCCTTCATCCTTGCTATTACTATCTTTAAATCCTTATATTTGATCTGTCTCCCCTGTTTTGGGATACGACCCAATAAATGCAATATGAATCCGGCTACCGTTTCATAGTCACCTTCCGGCAAGCCCAACCCCATCTCTTCGTTGGCTTCTTCGATACGCATGGTGCCATCAATCTGAAAGGTATTTTCATCTATGGATTCATAATCTTTTTCGGCAGCCGCCAGTTCATCCCCCACAGGACCTACTATTTCTTCCATCAAACGGCTTAAGCTCACAACGCCGGCAGTCCCGCCATATTCGTCAACTATAATGCTCATACGAAAATTCTTATCCCGCATCTCGGCAAACAGTTCATTGATAGGCTTCGTCTCCGGTACGAAATAATCCGGGCGTATAAGTTCGTCGATAAGACT
>JAQTVR010000027.1 GCA_028706995.1 Dehalococcoidales bacterium | reverse complement strand
CGGATAAGCTGATACTGGCGCTGGGGAATGAGGCGGCGGGGCTTTCGCAGGATTTGCTTAAACTCGCCGATTTCAGGCTGAAGATACCCATAAAAGATAAGGCTGAGTCCTTGAATGTGTCTGCCTGTGGGGCGATTTGCATGTATTTGGGGATGGGGTAGAGGATACTTTTAAATGGAGATTGAAATATGAAATGCCCTATATGTAGTCAAGAAGTAAAAGAAATCCCCCATCAGGACGACTTTATATATACAATAAAATGCCCGATTTGTGGGGTTTATAAAATAGAAGATCTTGCATCAGAAACAGAACGAGTGCCATAAGGACGAAGATATTTACTATCAAAATTTATTACAATTGAATCGAAAATATATATGGACTTACCTCCCGAAAAAGTGTAGAATAAATATAGAGGCTTTGGGAGAAATAGATGGTATGGTACTACTAATTTTTTATACTTTAGACTTCGGTGACTTAACTAGATTTAAGCACTAGCTCAGTTCAGCTTAGTGCTTTTTTATTTGAAAATTTATTCAGGTTAAAGGAGGGGAATATGCAATCCAGTTTAATCGGAAAAATCGAAAAAGCAAAAAGATATGCCCGGGAACTTGACCGAATAACCTTTACCGAACTATCAGTAAATTTTCGTGGTGAAAACGATACCCACGTTACCGGATATGGGGCGGATGGATGGCATTGTAGCTGCGATTTCTTTTCTCACTGGGATCTGTGCAGCCATACCATGACTTTAGAGAAAGTGCTGGGAAACATGTTGCCCGGGGAAGCTCTAAGCGCACAATTTGACACAGGCGCTGTAAATCAATAATATAAGTATATCTGAATAAGGTATTAATATGATGAAGATTATTGAAATAATATTCAAGAGGTTTCTGTTATTTATTGCAACAAGTATAATGATAATGACATTATTGCTTACCGGCTGTAACGGTACAGAAGGGACAACTACTACCCAAGAGGTAAATATTCCCTTTTCGATACAGGTAACGCCATTGCATATGGATGATACTATCGTTGGGCAAAGTTATATCTTCTTGGTAACAGTCAATTACGGCACTCAGGACGTAAAAACAGAAACCACCGAAAGCAGTCTGACTATCGATTCCAGGCTGGTTAATATCTCTGCTACCGCTGAAAATGCCAATGTTACCATTGGCCCTGCAGCCATAGCCGAAGGCAGTGTAGCCGAGGTCGTGGTTGTTCCTGATGAAGAAACCGTCGGGAGCACAATAACAGTAATTATTAAAGGCGACTGGAACGGTGTAATAGATACAGAGACTGCAACTCTTAATATACGGGAAACCCCTTCATCGTTGGAAGAAATTACTATCGAAGCTGTCAAGATTCGCAATATATTCATCGTGTGGTTGGAAAGCAATTATCCCAATTTAAATATAAAAATAGATACTTTATGGTCGGGAACCAGTGTCTATCCGAATACTAGAGTAATTAAATACTACCTTTTCTTCTCCGATGAGTGGGAAATCGGCATCCGGTGGAACACCTCGGATGAATCCGTTGATTGGGCACAAATGTATGTAAGGTTGCGAACTGTCGAATTCTCACCATCTCAGGCTTTTGAGATCACATCGATAAGCGCCGCAAATATTAATACCTACGAGATAAACCCGCCTAAAGCAATTTGGCGTTAATTAACAGCTAAATAATCAATTGCATCGCCGACTACAAACAGAGAGCCGGTGATACAAATTAAATCTGTATTTAGAGCTTGCGATATGGCAAGCTCTAATGCTTTTGCCACACTCTCCGAAGTCCGGACTTCGATTCCGCTATTTTTAAACTCAGATACCAGCAGGGAAACCTCCTTAGAGCGGGGGTGTTTCGAACGGGTGACAATTATTTCATTAAAAAGCGGCGCTAACTCATCTATTATACTCACAATATCCTTATCCGAGGACGCTCCGAAAATCAGGACAGACTTAACCGAAGGATTTTTACAGAAAATCATATCAAAGTAATCTTTGTAGTAATACAAAAACGATTTCTTTAACTCGCGGGCAGAAAGCGCGTTGTGTGCTCCATCGACTATTATAAGCGGATCCTTTCGTAACACCTGGAAACGCCCGGGCCAGTTGACCTTCCCCATCCCTTCGATTATGCTTGCTGCAGATATGGAATATTTTTTTTCCACCAGCACTTCAAGGGCGGCGGCTGCAGTTGCTGCATTTTCCATCTGGCAGCAGCCCAATAGCGGAATCGATAATTTATATTCGGATAACCTGCCTTTGACTTCAAGCTGAACCTTTTCAGAATTTACTCCCATATCCTGCCATCTAACGTCTACCCCGACCTTGATTAGACGGGCATTACGCTCAAGACATATTTTTTCTATCACCTCTAATGCCTCATCTACCTGGGGAGAGGATACAACCGTTACACCCTCCTTGATAATACCCGCTTTTTCGGAGGCAATCCTGGCAATTGTATCCCCGAGTACGTCTGTATGATCGAGATTAATCGGTGTAATTACGCAGACCTCGGGGTTAATGACGTTAGTAGCATCCAGCCTGCCCCCCAACCCCACCTCTATCACCTGGAAATCGACCTTTTGCCTGGCGAAGAATATAAAACATAGCGCCGTCATTACCTCGAAAGTGGTCAACCTGCCATAGGTCGCTTTTCGATTTACCTCGCTCACTGCCGGTTTCAACTCATCGACTATGGATACAAACTCAGCTTCGGTTATCATTTTGCCATCTATTTGGAAGCGTTCTTTTATGTCTATCAAGTGGGGCGAGGTGTATAACCCGGTTTTATATCCGAAGGCGTTCATCACCGAGGCAATCATTGCGGCAACGCTCCCCTTGCCCTTGGTGCCGGCGATATGGATGGATTTTGCTTTAAGATGAGGGTTTCCAAGCAAATGCATAAGCTCTTCCATGCGCCGCAGGTCGAAGTTCACGGGATCACCTAGCTTATGTGTGGTCTCATAATCCGTAAAGCTGTAAACATATGCTACGTTTCGCTGATAGCGGGAATCCGGCATTACATCTCCTTTTAAGAATGAGCCATAAAGACTTTAGCCACAGGCTCTTACTCATTATTTCTTTCCTATAGCCGAAGCACCGGGAACCTCGATATCTCCCATGACAGGTTCCCCTATATAATTTGGAATAATTGTTTTTATTTTCATAATAATCCTCCTGTAGTCACCTTAATAATATGCCAAAAGTTTAAAATAAATCAATGCATTATATAAAATTGATATATAGTACTTGACGCCCTTCTATAACGCTGATAATATCAAGTCGTTACAGGAGAATGGCATGAACTTTACAGAAAAATTAAATAGCGCCGCTTCAAAGAATAACAGCCTGCTGTGTGTCGGACTGGACCCGTACCCTGAGCTTTTTCCCGACGCCGAGAGCATCCTGGATTTCAACCGGGCAATAATAGATGCCACGGCGGATGTAGTATGCGCCTACAAACCTAACTTCGCTTTTTATGAAGCATGTGGAGCACAGGGGTTTACCGCACTGAAAGAGACGGTAGATTACATCCCTAAAGATATACCGGTGATAGGCGATGCCAAGCGAGGCGATATCGGTAACACCGTCAGGGCATATGCCAGAGCCATATTCGATAATTTCAATTTCGATGCGGTTACCGTCAGCCCTTATCTTGGATTCGACTCTATCGCTCCGTTTATAGAATACCGCAATAAAGGCATTTTCGTACTTTGCCGTACATCCAACGCCGGTTCCGGAGACTTCCAGTCTTTAATTTGCACAACGAACGGAACCAATCTACCCCTGTTCGAAATAGTCGCCGATAAAGCCAGCCAGTGGAATAAATACGGAAATATTGGTTTGGTGGTGGGAGCCACCTATCCGGAAGAGCTAAAACTTATCCGCGATATTCATCCGGATATGCTACTCTTAATCCCCGGCGTCGGTGCCCAGGGCGGAGATCTGGAGCAGGCAGTACGCAACGGTATCGATACTTTCGGCAGAAATATAATCATAAACTCTTCAAGACAGGTCATTTATGCTTCCCGCGGAGAGGATTTTGCTACAGCCGCCCGCAACGCTGCGACAGAATTGCGTGATCGCATTAATAGTTTCCGTTAAGAGCCTGATTATGGTAATGGATATAAAGCTGGGCGACGTCGTCCGCCTTAAAAAGAAACACCCCTGCGGTAGCGACCAGTGGCAGGTCATCCGGGTTGGAGCAGATATCGGCATTACATGTCTCGGATGCCGGCACCGTGTAATGTTAGGAAGAAGCACATTCGAAAAACGGGTTAAGACCTTCGTTTGCCGGGGAGAATAAACCACCTTTCTTGCACCATTACTAAAAAGCCGACAGTGTGTTTAAAATCTGATACAATTATCCTTCTTTTAATTAAACCCCCAAAATCGACTGGTTTTATGCTATAATCGCTATAGTGTTTTGTTAAGGGGGCTTTGGAAATGTTGGGGGATATATGGGATTGGTTTACTGTCAACAGCATCTGGTTTCTTACGGGCGCTGCCCTATTATTTATTCCTGCGTTATTTTCCCGGAACATACTTAGAGACAGGTTTTCTAAACTAAAACCAGAAAAAAGAGATACACCGGGAAAAAGGATAATAAATCGTATTCTAATAGCCGCAATCTATATTTCAACGGCATTTATACTGGCCTCATTAATAGCCATCATTGTTCCCAAGGAAGGAATCTTTTCCACCATAACTGCTGAAACGATACAGGAATGGTTGCTATCACACGGTATTGTAATCCTTGCCTATATTGTAATCTTCTATTTCCTGTACCGCATTATAAAAGCGTTAATACCGCGGATGATCATCCGCTTTGTTAAAAGCAGCGGCAGGGGAAGACACTCCAAGTCCTGGTTTGAAAGGAGAGCCAAGACGTTAACCGATTTGATAGTCTGGATAATTGCGATAGTTACAGGACTGATTACCTTCTTCCTTATACTGGCTGAACTGAACCGGAATATTACCCCTCTCCTTGCCAGCGCCGGTATCGTGGGTGTTGCCCTTGCCCTAGGCGCACAAAGCATTGTAAAGGATTTTCTGGTGGGCATATTCATTCTACTCGAAGACCAGTATAACAAAGGAGATGTAATAAAGATCGCCGGAATATCCGGGGAGGTGGTGGAAATCAATCTCAGGAGAACAGTCCTGCGAGATCTTGACGGTATCGTTCATTCCATACCCAACAGTTCCATCACCACTGCATCCAACTATACACGGGACTGGGCAAGGGTCAACCTGGACATTCCGGTAGCCTACGGAGAAGACCTGGATAAAGTCTTTACCGTCATAAACAGGGTTGGTAATAAACTGGCACAGGATGAATATTTCAGTAAACTGATAAAGACTCCCCCTCAGGTATTAAGAGTGCAAAAATTCGGTGATTCGGGTATCGATATCAGAATACTGGGGGACGTCCATCCGATGATGCAATGGGAAGTAACAGGTGAACTTAGAAAAAGACTAAAGAAAGCCTTTGACGAAGAGGGTATCGAAATACCCTGGCCTCATGTCAAGCTATATCTCGGCGGGAACAAAGAGGAGAACAACCTTATTTGCAGTACCTGCTCACACGTTAACCCCAAAGGCAATAAGTTCTGTGCAGAATGCGGGGGGAAACTCCAGGAATAACAGAGGGAAAACATAACAGAACAATTCGCTTGACTGGTTATATGACCTTTCCAGCACGGTAGAGAGATAATCCATCCCTGTTACGGCAGAGTAAAACGATTCCCCGCATTATTCAGGAAGAATATCCCTTCGAATTCCTGTGCCAGTCTTGCTGTGGCATGAAAACCTGTGCAATGTGAAACTCCAATCTTCCGTGTCCCCATTTCTTTGAGTTCAGCTATTGTCTTCTCGATACGCTC
The DNA here is from genome assembly GCA_028706995.1 of Dehalococcoidales bacterium. GTDB lineage: Bacteria > Chloroflexota > Dehalococcoidia > Dehalococcoidales > UBA5627 > UBA5627. Next base: position 4,698 of record JAQTVR010000027.1, on the reverse strand, counting down.
TTCTGAAGACCTGAAAAGATGAATCCCACCAATAACGGCATATACCAATTCCTTCCCTGTTAGCTTTTGAGCATGGAACAAGGTGTTAATAATCCCCCGATGTGCACAACCTGCAATAACTACTAACCCAAACTCAGTATCGATAATAAGAGCAAGGTCGTCAGCTAGTTTATCGGGATGCAGTTCCCCGCTTTCTTTAACTAATAGGTTGTTTTCAATCTTTTCATAGCCGGTGATCATTGTGATTTCACCGGTGGTTATGATATGTTCACTAATATGGACAGACTCTCCAGTCAGTTTAAAACAGGCACCTCTGTTTTCCAATTCTTCACGGGACTGAGGAACTCCTATAAATTTTCCCTTAGTTTGCCCATCTCTCAGGGTATACTTGGATTCCCATATATCGGGATGAGCGATAACCTCTACTTCTTTATTCATTCTGCGTAACATTTCGCAAAGCCCGCCTGTATGATCGACATGCCCGTGGCTGAGAACTATGTAGTCGATATCGGTTAAATCTATTCCCATAATTTGAGCATTATGAACCGCTGAAAAACTCAAGCCCGTATCGAAAAGAATCTTTTTCCCATCCGCTTCGACAAACATACTTAATCCATACTCGGCAATAAATCCATCTTTTGCTGTGTTTTCACTTAGGGTGCTGATTTTAATTTCCATGGTTGCTCCTCACATGGTAGAAATAAGAGATTATAATATTAGATTATTACTTCCTGTAAGCCTTTTTCCACGGCTCTTTTTTCACGTCCATATACACTTTAATAGCCGCTTTCAGTGTGTTCGATGCTAAAAGAGCGCAGTGCTTATTTTCTTCCGGCAAACCGTTAAGAGCATCCAGAATATTCTGCTGACTTATTAACAATGCCTCGCTGATGTCTTTGCCTGTAGCCAGTTCGGTAACCATGCTGCCTGAAGCAATGCTTGTCCCGCATCCATCTGTCATAAAGCCGGCTTTGGCAATTTGATCGTTATCGACCTTAAGCCATATTTTCATGGTATCACCGCAAGGGCCAGTAATACCGGCATAGCCATCAGCATTTTCTATTAAACCTAAATTCCGTGGATTCATGGCATGGTCTATTACCTTTGCAGAATAAGTCTTGCGATTTTCGCTCGAAAGAAGTTCTTCTAATTCATCCAATCCATCAGACATTGTTACTAAACTCCTTAAATTGTTATTCCAAAGTAGATCAATATATATTTCAGAGAAACATACGTAAATATAACGCCGAATATTAATTTTAAAGTGGCCGGCTTAAAACGCGAAACCAGCCTGGCGCCAAAGATTGCTCCTCCGGCTACCCCAAGTCCCAGCGCAATGGCTGCCGGGATATCACAAAAACCCTGTGCAATCTTGATACCACTGCCAATAATAGCAAACCAGACGAAAGATGCCATAGAGGAACCGATGGCAATACAAACAGGTGATTTAAGTATGTAAATGAAGGCAGGGACCAGAATATATCCGCCCCCGATTCCGATCATACCTGTGAAAAAACCGACGCCGGTACCAATCCCTGCTTTGACGGCAAAGCTACCCTGCATTGTGTATCCGGGATATTCAGGCTTTCTTTTTCTGAATATCCCCTCATAAGCCATCCCCAGTGCAATAGGGAAAAAAGCTAATCCGACAATTAAATCGATGATATCGTTATAATTGCTTATATAATAAAAAAGTATCGAGCCTGCTATCACTCCGATAATGCCAGCTAAGGCGATATACCTGACAGATTTCCAGTCGACATTGCCCAACCGCCAGTGCTGGTATGCACCTGCAGCAGCAGTAAATATTACAGCCGTTAGAGTGGTGCCCACTGCCATTGCAGGTGAGAAATCGAACCCGAAGCGCATAACAGGAAGCATTATAGCTCCGCCTCCGATTCCCAGCAGCCCGCCGAAGACTCCAGTCAGTACTCCTATTACTAAAAGTAAAAAAAGGGATAAGATACTCACATTTCAGTCCTCATAGTTATTATACAAACCTGTTTAAAAGAGAAAAAATACGGCACTAAAGGAGCTAATGGCATCCTCCATTATGCTCTTCATGCTGCCCGCCATGGTCGCAAACAGTATCGCCATGGTCACATACATTTTCTCCACTTTCAAGCCTGTGATACAGATATTTAATGACCGCCGTTTCAGGGTTGGTCTCTGTTACACCCAGTATAACTTCTACTCCGTTATTTTCAAATGCCATACGCGGTCCCATACCCATACCGCCGGCTAAAACGACATTTACTCCGCGTTCTGCCAATAAGACGGGAGTTCCGTGGCAATCATGTGATAATGCAGACAGGGTTTCTCTGCCGACTATCTGCTTGCTATCATCGACTTCCATAATCGAAAACTCGGTTGTCTGACCAAAATGTGCTGATAAGCAACCATTACTAACCGGAATTGCAAATTTCATAATTTTATTCCTCTCCTGATATACTTTTTCGACATATTATTTTAATAAATATTTTTTACTTAAGTACCATGCAAACATTATACATAAAAACAATGTTATTCTCACAGCTAAAGCTCCAGGGATGTATTGTGCTCAAAACCATCTTGAAACAGATACAGTTTAATTAAATTGCTCTGGATTTCCTAAGGACTGTTCTGTCTTGCTCTTCCAGTATGCCAGAAATCTTTTGCCAGAGGGCTTTTATCTCTTTTGAGACATTGCCTTCCGAATATTCTACTACAGGGACTCCTTTTATCATGGCCTCGGTCACCACATTATCGAACGGAATTTTGGCCACTACTTCGACACCCTGCGACTGGCAATAGCTTTCTATCTCACGGGTATTGTCCTCATTGATGTCATATTTGTTGATACACACAAGAGCCGGTACGCCGAAGTGACGGCAGACAGCCATAACCCTTTCCATATCATGAATTCCTGAAAGTGTAGGTTCGATAATAAGAAGAGCCATATTTGCTCCGGATAGCGAAGAGACAACGGGGCAGCCTATTCCGGGAGGGCCGTCACAGATGATGTACTCCGCCCCATTATCCTGTGCCACCTTTTTTGCCTGTTGTCTGACCCTGGCAACCAGTTTGCCGGAATTCTCCTGTGCAATCCCTAACCGAGCGTGCACCAGTGGCCCGTATTTCGTATCCGAGATAAACAGATGCCCCGCCATATTTTCCTTCATGGTTATAGCTTCCGCCTGGCATATATGAGAGCAAAAACCGCATCCTTCGCAGGCTATCGGATCGACTTCAAAATTGTTTATGGCATCAAAACGGCAGATATTCTGGCATAATCCGCAATATAAACATTTATATGCATCTATAGAAGCTACCTGTCCGCTCCAGAACTCATCTTTTTGTTTAATAACAGGACTCAGCAGTAGATGAAGATCAGCCGCATCGACATCGCAGTCAGCCATCACTTTCCTGTCAGCTAAAACAGCCAGCGAACCGACAATGCTTGTCTTTCCTGTTCCTCCTTTACCGCTTAATACTATTAGTTCTTGCATCGACCATCTCCTTTATATCACTGTAAAGCTGGAGGAATCGACTCTTCCAATGCGGCATACCATCGACCAGGGCAACACCACGAGAATATAATCGGGCGATTTCGGTATCTAAAGGAATGGTAAGAAGAACGAGGATTTTTTCCTCGCGGCAATAATCCTCGACACCGGCGTCACCTATCCCCGTCCTGTTAATAATAACCGCATAAGGGATATCCAATTCCCTCACTGTTTCTACCGCCAGAATCAGGTCATTAAGACCAAATGGTGTCGGTTCTGTGAGCAGGAGGCAAAAATCGCTGTCCCTGACGGTTTCTACTACGGGACAGGATGTTCCCGGAGGTGCATCCCTGATAATAATATCGCTGTTTTTAGCATATTCTTTAACTTTATGGATAACAGGAGGGGCCATTGCCTCTCCAACATTAAGTATTCCCTGAACAAATTTAATCCCATCTGAATTCCCCCACTCCACTACACCTATTTTCCTTGTCTCTTCAATTATAGCTATTTCAGGACAGAGGTAACTGCAAGCTCCACATCCATGGCATAACTGGGGAAAAGTAAGCACGTGTTTGCCAAACACAGCGATAGCTTTATAAGCGCATATTCTGGCGCACTCACCACAAAAAGTACATTTTTGTTCCGATACTACAGGAATTCGCATTTCAACTGGATCAGTGCCGGTAATTTGAGGTCTGATAAAAATATGATCATTGGGCTCTTCGACATCACAATCGACAAGAGTAACTTCATATTTATCTTTCAGGGAAAGGGCAAGACTGGTGGCTATAAGTGTCTTACCAGTCCCACCCTTACCGCTGGCAATGGATATTATCATCCTATTGTCTTACCATCCCTGTTCCACATTTGGGGCATTTGACATTGTTACAGGGATTCGCCTGCTGATGCGGCACTTTTGTACCGCAACTCGGGCAGACACAGTTTCCACCCACTCCTGACCCAGCACGATTCCCCTGCATTCGTCCACCTCTTTGCGCAGAATTGCGCGGCGGACCACTTCCGTCTCCTCTTGGCATGGTTCCACCTCCAAATAATAGTTCTTTACTCTAATAAGGATTGTTTCTGCTTATCTTCTGTCTTCTAATTTTTTTCCCATACCGAAGTGGTTAGGAACATTGGGTTGAGAGCTCTTTTTAAAACGGCCATCCTTATAGTCCTCGATAACATCCCTGACTCTACCGGAAACCCC
>JAQTVR010000180.1 GCA_028706995.1 Dehalococcoidales bacterium | reverse complement strand
ATACATCCAAAGCAGTTGTAGCGATAAATAAACTGATGGGTAGAATTCTCGGTAAAGGCTAATAATACTTGATGTATGGACAAGGAGTTTGAATGACAGCAAGAATTATTAATGGCATTGAAATTGCTAATCAAATACGCGAAGAGCTAAAAGCGGGAATTATTGCTCTTAAAAGTGAGCATAATCTAATACCTGGATTGGTTACCATTCTGGTCGGCGTGGATCCTGCATCACAGGTATATGTAAGCTCAAAGGTCAAGGCATGCCAAACGATGGGCATATATTCGGAGAGATACGATCTACCTGCTGACACCGGTGAACAAGAACTATTAGCTCTTATCAAAAGCCTTAATAAAAACTCCAACATCCACGGGATACTGGTACAGGTTCCGTTACCCAAACACATCAATGAGAATACCGTTCTGATGGCTATCGACCCGATAAAGGACGTTGATGGTTTCCACCCGATTAACATCGGTAAGTTAATGATTGGAGAACCGGATTATCTCCCCTGTACTCCCTATGGTATACAAATATTATTAATTCGTTCCCATATAGAAACCGAGGGAGCGGACGTAGTAATCATCGGTAGGAGTAATATCCTGGGCAAACCTATGGCTGCTATATTGATGCAAAAAGCTGCAGGAGCTAATGCCACTGTTACCGTGTGCCACACCAAAACTAGAGATTTGATTTCTCACACCAGAAGAGCCGACATACTGATTGCCGCTGCCGGTAATAAACCTAAGTTCATTACTGCCGATATGGTTAAAGAGGGGGTAGTAATTATAGATGCCAGTACTCATCGCATAGGGCAAACGTCCGAAGGCAAAGCTATTATATGCGGTGATGTCGATTTCGACTCTGTTAAAGAGAAAGCAAAAGCTATTACCCCTGTACCAGGTGGGGTTGGGCCAATGACAATAACCATGCTTATGTCTAATACAATAAAAGCAGCCAAACTTATTAATAAGTTGGTTTAGAACCGGAGGAACGAATGTCTTTTGAAATTTCTAAACTTCAATATAACGGAAAAATCAGAGAAATAACACTGGGGGATGGTGAAGTTACCATAGGGGGTGAGACTTCTTACCCTTTCCATCTATTCGAAGGACAAATGCTCAGGCCTCCCATTATAGCTATGGAGGTTTATGATACAAGACCTGAAGATTGGTCCGAAGCGGCGCTGGAACCTTTTAGTGATGTAATAGATGACCCAGTAAAATGGGCGGGGAAATGCATCGATAACTACGGTGCCGAAATGATTTGTCTGCAACTGGTAAGCACAGACCCTAACGAAATCGATCGTAATGCAGATGAAGCCGCCGAGGTAGTAAAAAGAGTATCCGACAGTATCAGCGTTCCCCTGATTGTCTGGGGAACTGCTAATCATGAAAAAGACACTGAGGTATTAAAAAAAGTCTGTGAAATTTGCCACGGTAAGAAAGTGATTATAGGGCCTCTTGAAGAGGGGGACTATAAAAAGATTGCCGCTACTGCCATGGCTTATGGACATACTGTAATTGCTTCTAGCCCCATTGATATTAACCTTGCCAAACAACTTAATATACTACTGGGCAATCTGGGGGTTCCTGATGATAAAATATTGATAGACCCTACGGTTAGCAGTATAGGTTATGGAATTGAATATGTTTATTCAGTGATGGAAAGAATAAGAATAGCCGCCCTTACCCAGCAGGATGAAAAATTGCAATTCCCCATTATCTGCAATATAGGTAAGGAGACATGGAAAACCAAAGAAGCTAAAACACCTATTGAAGAAGAACCAAAACTGGGCGATATTAAAAAATGCGGTATCTTAATGGAGGCGATGTCAGCTATGGTCTTGTTGCTTGCCGGAGCTGATATCCTCGTTTTGAGACATCCTGAATCGATGAAGCTCGTCAAAGAAATGATTTCTGATTTTAGTACTAAATAAGCCTTTTAATATTAATCGGTTTTTTTAAAATCATTAAATTAAAGAATTGGCAATTTATGGTATTTATGCTATAATTCCATACCTAATAATAGGGATTACTATTTGGAGTTTCATTTACTTTATTTGCGGAGTAAATAGTAGAAACGAGCTAATATGGGTGCACTTGGCTCAATATTGAATAAACTGGGAGAATAAAAATGGTAGATAATGAGCAAGAGAAAAGCGTTGACCAAGCTAGCATAAGGCTAATAGACAAAGCCCGTACTGATAATATTAACCTTGCTTTTGACCGCGCAGATGCCATGAAACCCTGCCCCATAGGGGTTGTTGGTAGCTGTTGCAGAAATTGCGGTATGGGGCCCTGTCGTATTCCCCTTCCCAAAGATAAGGTTGAAACATCGGAACAGAAGAAGAAAAGACGGGGTGTCTGTGGTGCCACTGCAGAGACAATCGCAGCACGTAATTTCATACGAATGATAGCCGCGGGTGCAGCAGCACATTCCGAACATGGACGTGCAGTGGTAGAACTTTTTATTGCCACTGCCAAAGGGGAGACCCCTGGTTATGAAATAAAAGATGAGCAAAAATTGTTACAGCTAGCCAATGACCTTGGTGTTAAGATTGAAAACCGTAATAATAAAGAAATAGCCCTTGAAATCGGGCAGTTACTTCTATCTGAGTTTGGAAAACAGGAAGGTGAATTATTATTTTCAAGGAAAGCCCCTCTTAAAAGGCAGGAGCTATGGCGTAGCATGGGGGTTACTCCCAGAGGTATTGACAGAG
>JAQTVR010000179.1 GCA_028706995.1 Dehalococcoidales bacterium | reverse complement strand
ACAAGGTGGCACAGGTGCGACTATCTCCCATGGCGGAACTGGATATACCTACGCAACAACGATAGGATTAACCGCCGGGCCATTAGTCCCACTGGTTTTAATACGTCCAGGGACATCAAGATTCGTAACCCTTTTAAGTTACGACAAAAGCGGGAGTGATTATAACGGTTTTAAAATGACCACGGAAAGCGGTCAGTCAGATACTATAGATTGGAAATGTTTCCGTGAGACCACGACTAATAGCACTGGATACGGAATGCGAATCTTTAACAGTTCCGGCGATGCTGTTTTTCATTCAGCTTCCGAATATTTAAAGATTCTTCAGGTAAATTCGATAAGTTTGGGAAATCCGTCGTTTAGCTCATGGCCGTATACCGATATAACACATTCATCTTATAGCAATCCGTATTATATTTTAACTCCTATCGGTAAATGGATTACGGATTATGTAGGACCCACGCCTCCGATTCCCCCGGGAATGTATCATTTCTATGGGATGGTTATCGGAATTAAAAAGCTTAGTTCAACATCGGTTCGCGTAGGTTGGTTTAATTTGGCAAACTACAATATCCCAGGAGCTCCATCAGGGACAAATACAGGATGGAATCCTACAGTGCAGCTGATAGTTTGCCAATGAGAGGAAAAATGAAGATAGTCTTATATCTTTTTATTATTTTGATTTCAGGGTGTGCGACTACCGGAGAACGCGTTGATTCCGGATTTCAGGAACAATTATATGTCCGTAAGGACATGTGTCCGCAGCAGACGATGCCCGAATATCATAATTATGGAGAGGTGGTTGATAAAGCTACTTATCGAAGGATGCCATCGTATATTCAGAATTGCTATCAAAGGAGCTGTGAATGAAACGCGAAGATTTGGTTAATCTGAAAGAAAAATTAGTCACTAAGTTGGCCGAGGTTGATCAAGGAATCGAAAGGGCAACTTTTGCCCGGCATCAATTAATTGGACGAATATCACAGTTAGATGAACTTATTATAGATATAGATAAAAATTCAACAGGGGGAGGTAGTTAAAAATGGATACTGCAGGGGCTATAGCAAGGACTGGCATAATCGATAGTGTTAAGGATCTCGGGTTCGGAGTTGGATTCATGGTTTTGTGTTTTGTTATCGTATTTTATATTCTTAGGCAGCAAAAAGAGATCCTTCAGCAGGCTAAAGAAGAACGCACCGTTTTTCTGGGGACCATAGAGAGGTTTACCAAGGCGATAGAGGAGCATAGCATTCAGGCCCGGGAATTTCATAACAATGTTACAGAGGCGCATAAATTTCAAAGGGAAGAACATAAAGAGATGGCGACATCACAGAATGCCGTTTGCCAGGCGCTTACGGCAATAGCTACTAAATTGGCGAGTTAAATGGAATATCATAAATTCTGCCCGGAATGCAAGGGCAGAATATTGACCATAGAGCAAATGCGAGAAAATAAGCCCTGTGAATGGTGTCAAAAGAAGCGGGCGGAGGCCCCCAGGGTGACAAATTGGCCGAATCAGGAGCAAGAGGTTAAACTGCAAAACCATGGGTACTAATAAGCTAATTAAAAGAACGGATTTTGTAAGAGATTTTATGAAGATCGTTGACCGGATTCTTTCAAGGGAGTTGCCGGAAGAGGGATCTAACGAAGAACTTATCCGGCAAGCATATAACAGTATCTATATTCGGGTGAGGCACATCAATGAAGGGTGCCGGGCAATGTCGCAGCCTAGGAATAGCGATTAATTCACGTGAAATAATACGAGGAGGTGTCACATGTTTGGACTTATAAAGATTGTTTTGAGCGCTAATTTTCTCATTGGCGCAGTAGTTTCGGCGTTGGCGGTAGTAGGATATTTGTATTACACCGGATCAACACTCAACTGGAAGAGACCTAAAAAATAAGAGGTGGTTAAATGGCGGAGACAGAGAAATTCGATATCAAAAAATTCTTTTCGGGGTTTCTTAATCCGGTAACCAACGCGAAGAATGTACAGTTCACGGTATGGCTCGCATTGCTAATTTTTGCCGGGTTCACGATCTGGAGAGCCTTTTTTATGCCCACACAGGCCCAAAAGCAGACTACTGGCATATTGGCGCTTCCTGGGAGCCATATAACCTATGCACCACAGCAAACGCAGAAGCAGGAGGTCAAGAAGCGCCCCTGGTGGCTTCCTATTCCTTTTGTGGAGGGATATGGGTTCGCTGAAAGCGATGGACGCACCGGAGTTGGTGGCCGCGCTGGTGGAAGGTTGGAATTTTAAAATGACTATTCTATGGATCCTTACCGGATTAAGCATCTTGGGAACAGTGCTAAATATTTACAAACGTCAGGAGTGTTTCGTCCTTTGGTTAATAACGAATAGCATCTGGTGTTTGCATAATATCAAGCGGGCAGATTTCCCACAGGCAGCATTGTTTGCGGTTTATGTGGTTTTTGCTGTATGGGGTCTTTTGAAGTGGGCTCGAGAAAAACGGCTCGCGGGGAAATCCGAGGTTGACCACTGGGAGGTTTAGCAGTATAATTATTTCGTTCTTCCAGCTCAAAGCTAAAAACAAAGCTAATATCGCTAATGAAATGGGGTGAGTTCTGCCTATCGACCTGTAACCCACCCTTTTTAAATTTTAAGTCAAAATTTAGTTGATGTTTGAGGGCAGTTGTTTCATCGGGTGGTTATAAGATAAAATAAACCCACTTGACAAAAGGAAGGAATAGGTGTACATTGAATATAGA
>JAQTVR010000178.1 GCA_028706995.1 Dehalococcoidales bacterium | reverse complement strand
CTGTCAATAGACGTGTTAATATTTAATAGAGCAAAACAATAGGTTGCCAGAGCGTGTTGGTGTAGATATAATGAGCTTACATGGATACTGAAGAAATTGATAATTTGAAACTCAGCCCGGAACAGGCAATAGAATTACAGAGGAAACTGTCGAAACGGGTCGTTACCAGTGGCGAGGTGATTTCGCCCGGTTATATAGCAGGTGTAGATATAGCCACGTGGAGGGATAAGCCCGAGTGTCAGGCAGCAATAGTCATATTAAGCTATCCTGCGTTAGAGATAGCTGAAATCGAAGTGGCTCAGGGTGAAATCAATTTTCCATATATACCGGGATTGTTATCTTTCCGTGAGATTCCTCTGATATTAGAAGCATGGAGGAAAATTAAATTGATGCCGGATATCATCATGGTCGATGGCCAGGGCATTGCTCATCCGCGAAGAATAGGATTAGCATCGCATCTAGGAGTCCTGCTGAATATCCCATCTATCGGCTGTGCAAAATCCAGGCTGTGCGGCAGTTTTGAGATTTCTGCTGATGAACCGGGGAGTTATTCCAATCTAATCGATAAAGAAGAGATTATCGGAGTAGCCCTGAGAACCAAAAATAACGTCAAACCATTGTATGTATCAATTGGACATAAAATTAGCCTTGAAAATGCAATCTACTGGGTTATGGAGTGTTGCAGTGGCTATCGACTGCCTCAACCTACTCGTTTGGCACATCTGGCAGCCGGGGGTAATTTGAAACAGTGTACAATAGTAATTTAAACTAAAACATATTCAGTCAATATTTATCGAAAAGCTACTGGAGGAAAAGTGAAGGAGTTAAATGATAGAGTAGAGAATCTTAGGCAGAGAATTTCTTTAGCCATGGTGCGACTTTGACATAGCTGTCAAAGAAAAACAGATAATTGAACTAGAGAAAGAATCCATTAAACCTGACTTCTGGCAGTACTCCAATAAAGCGCAGGATACTATGCGGCTTTTAGCTGATAAAAGGAGAGTAGTGGCAGAGTGGCGTGGGATGGAGAAAAAAGTAGCGGACATAAGTGAGTTGATATCGCTTGCTTCTGATGAGGATGAAACCGCGCTTGATAAGGAAATTCGAGCTGAAGTCGATAATATTGAATCACATCTTGAAGAATTGGAATTCGAGTTGTCTTTCAACGGGGAATATGATAACCATAATGCCATACTGGCTATTCATGCCGGTGCCGGTGGTGTCGAATCGCAGGATTGGGTTGAAATGCTTCTTCGAATGTATCTCCACTGGGCTGAACGGAAAAATTATAAAGCCGAAGTGCTGGACATTTCTCCGGGAGAAGAAGCCGGAATTAAAAGCGTTGTACTGGAAATATGTCACGAATATACGTTCGGCTATTTAAAATCGGAACATGGAGTGCACCGCCTAGTGCGCCTTTCCCCTTTCGATTCCGACCATGCCCGTCATACTTCTTTTGCCTTGGTCGAGGTTATGCCGGAAGCCCATGAGGATGTTGATATTGAAATTTCCCCCGATGATTTAAAAATCGAAACCTTTAAATCTAGCGGCCCCGGCGGGCAGAATATGCAAAAAACGAGCAGTGCCGTTCGTATTACGCATATACCAAGCGGATTGGTGGTGAGCTGCCAGAGCGAAAGGTCACAACACCAGAATAAGGAAACCGCTATGAAAATATTGCTCTCTCGGTTATTAAAATTTGAGTTGGCAAAAAAGGAAGAGGAGAGGGCAAGGTTAAAAGGGAAACGGATTGTTGCCGGTTGGAGTAACCAGATAAGGAGCTATGTTCTGCACCCGTATAAAATGGTAAAAGACCATCGTACTGATTATCAGGTCAGCGATGCTGAATCGGTTTTAGATGGTGAGTTAGACGGATTTATAAATGCCTATTTAAGAGCAGGGCTGGGGGAAAATAATGATTAGAAAGGTTGGGCTTTTAATAGCAGTATTGAGTCTCATGATTATGTCCTTAAGTCCTGTTCAGGCGCAGAGTGAACCTACGATATCTTTTGCAGACTCTGTTGTAACGTCGTTTCCGGATTACATCGATTTTAACCTGCATATTGAATCGGATGTTTTTATTACCGATGTGCGTCTCCATTATACAGTTGAGCGAGAATCTTTTGCTGATGTTACCCATGAGGTTAATGTTGGTATCCCTTTACCTTTTCAAACAGCTATGGACGTATTGTGGCGATGGGATATGAGAACAACCGGAACCCTGCCTTCCGGAACTGCAATAAAATATTGGTGGACATTAAAGGATACGTATGGTAAAAACTATAAAACAATACCAAAGAATGTAAGTTTTAAGGATACCAACTACTCGTGGAAAAGCATAGCCGAAGGGAACATAACGATATACTGGTATTCTGGAGACGAGGGTTTTGTTGCCGAACTAATGAGAACCTGCCAGGAAGCTCTGGTACGACTTAGCGACGATACAGGTGCTTATCTTGAAGACCCTATAAGAATATATATATATTCCAGTTCTTCAGCTTTGAGAAATGCCATGATTTTTGCGCAGCAATGGGCGGGTGGTGCAGCTTATCCAGGTTATGGAGTTATTGCCATCGGTATATCAAAATCTAACATCGAGTGGGGTAAAAGAGCCCCCGTACATGAAATAGCTCACATGGTAACTCACCAGATAACATCTAATCCTTATAATTTTATACCTGTATGGCTGAATGAAGGTATCTCGATGTATGCCGAAGGTGTAATTGAGGAATCATTTGAGAGCTATTTAAAGAAAGCCGCAATCGCTGGTACTCTCATATC
>JAQTVR010000177.1 GCA_028706995.1 Dehalococcoidales bacterium | reverse complement strand
TTACGCTGCTCTTCTGCAACTTTTAACTCCTGGCTTAAGCGAACGCGCTCTCCTTCGAGATATTCACGTATTTCCCCCAATTTTGGTATGGTCATTTTCACCGCCTCCATTATCCGCTTGCAGCAGCTCCTCTCCGTTTCTCCGATACTACGGCGTTAAGCTCGTTACCACCGACGTTTGTATCCGTGTCGTGGTCTTTGTTATCTTGTTCGGTCTCCATGTGTAGAAGGAGTTCGATAAATCGCTCCAGTAAATCGGACTGTGTTACATCAAACTCAGCAAATAACCTTGTTGTTCCCGGGCATGCCTGTATCCGGTACCGGATGCTACGCTCTTTTTCTCTTTCTTTTACTATATTCGTCATACCGCACCTCCTCATTTAATCTCCAAGAATGATTACCAGCTTCCTCTACTTGAATCAATTGCGCGTTAGGGCAAAGGTGTTAACTGCTTGCCTGCAAACAATCCCGTCTGTTCCGGTAATAACACACGTTACACATCTATACACCCCGGAGAGCGATTTAATTTTCAATGCTATGGCTCCTACCTCACTGATATTGCTGGTTTCCACCAACGTTATGATGTCATAGATGTTATACGGCGGTGCCACTTGATTGGCTGATTTTATACCGTCTATCTGAGCGATTAAGTTGATAATCTCAGAAGTTTTATTCGCATCTGTCTCTATAAGCAAAAAGGCTTTTTCCGACATCTCAAAACCTCCTTTATTCATTCATATTCAGCATACTTTCATGCGTTTAGGAATGCTTCCAGTCAGGCAGATTCAAAGTCTGCTCTTGTTTTTTCTTTGCTCCGGATCCAGCAGACGCGATAAATTTCTCTCTGCTTTTCATGGGGGAGGCTTTCTATCTAATCCGCGTATTACTGTAGAAACTGTTAGTGCAGCTCTAATTTCCTCATTGTTTAGGCGATTTATTAAACTATCGATTTTTCTATCTATTACCATTACAGGTTGTAAACATCTGAACGGGAATATTCCCAGGAAAGTCTTGTTGAATGCCAGGTTGAACCGGCAAAAAAGTGTGCAAATATTCGCCGTTAGCTCCGGCAACACGGCTTCTCTTCTGGTTGCTCCTGCCTCGTGCACGGTCTGCAGAGTCCGGAGATTTATCAAACCAATGATAAAAGCCAGTGCGAAAAGCAAATGGTAACCGGTAAGCTGTATGGAGTCTATCCCAACAGACTGAAAGGGACTGGCCCATGATAAATTAAGCGCGAGCGTTTGCCCGGCTAATAAGTCAGCCAGGAAACCCCCGGCCAGCGCGCCGAGACCGGTACCCGCGCTATCTGCCAGGGAAGCGCTGGTAAGGTAAGGCGTCGCCCGACCTTGGGGAGCCAGCTTAAAGCTCAAAGTACCTACCGTAAGGGTAATCCCTGCCACAGCAATCCCGGTAAAAATATGCAGGATAACAAGCAGCGGGATCATAAAAGCATGACCTCCGGGGATAACGGTGAAGGTCCACCCCATAAGAACCAGCAAGAATAGGGAAGTGCAAAAACACAGGACTACTTTGCTGCCAAACCTGTCAGCTAGAGGCCCCCAAAAGCGGAGAGAAATAATCGTAAATACCTCACTGACCATGGAAAGTATTATCACCGAAAATATGGTCATGTTTAGCTGCCGAATCATAAAAACCGCAAAGAAGGGGATGGCCATATTTGAAGCAAAACCCCAGAACGTGAGAAATTTCATAAAATGCCGATAGTTTGGCTCTCGCAACGGCGTGGTGATAGTTTTTGAAAAAGACAGACGTGGTCCAGTTGCCGGCGGCATCATCGGTTCCGGGATAAACACCATCAGCACCGGGCTGGCCAGTCCAAAAAATACCAGCCCGATAAGAAGAACAAAGGAATAACCGATAGCCCCGCCTTCTCCTGCACTCCAGTAATCAAGGAAGTAACCGGCGCCTAACCCTAATACAACAGCGACTAATGTTGCCAATGATAGTCGTCTTGCGAAGTAGCGTCCAAATATGTTCTGAGGAACCAGGTCGCGTTTCCAGCTGGTCCAGCCACAATTGGTTAAGGCATTGAGAATGCCTCTGATTGACATCAAACCCAGCAGTATGGAAATAGCCCCAGCGCCAGGTATTTCCATGACTATGGGGATTAGTGCTATGGGAATCCACAATAGAAGTGAAACAAGCCAGGTGGCTAAGACAATAACTTTGCGCTGCCGAAGTTTCTCAACAAGCCATACGGCAGGTATCTGGAACAGGTCAGTGATAAAAGGGATACTCGCCAGTACGCCTATCTGGAGATTATTAGCTCCAAGCGCCAGCGCAAAGGCGACCAAGAAAGTGCTGGTAGTTAAGCTGGAGAAGCCGGTGGAGACAACACCCTCCCAGGTAAGCGCGCGCAAACCGCGCGATAATTCGTTGCGGGAGAGTATTAATCTGGGTTGAAAAATAGTCTGTAGCTTCACTTCCAATTTCCACCGACATCTTTTTATTGCCTCTTAAGTTACCAGACTCTGGATGTAGAACTTGCTCTATGTATTTGCCGAATCTAACCATCCGGCATGACAAAAAAACCCGTAAAACCGACGCTATAATAGTGTTATTTTGCTGACGACGCAGCTTCACTTTTCCCGGTAAACTAAAATCATCTTCTGAAGATTTCATAGTAATTCACTTTGAGTCTTAAACAAGTGTAGTAGTTAGGCATTTTAATACTCGTTCATTTGAGTTTCTAGATACCGTATTATTTCTTTTTCTTGTTGCTTGTCTTTTTATTATCTTTCTTGTCTTTCCGCTGGTTTCTCTTTTGTTTCGCCATCTCATTCCTC
>JAQTVR010000176.1:406-2811 GCA_028706995.1 Dehalococcoidales bacterium | reverse complement strand
CAGGACATGGCCAGACTGAACTAAAAAAGGCTATGGTCACCCACAAAGTGGGCTCTGCTTTAACAAGGATTGAAATGCTCGCTTTTCGTACAAATATCGATTTGAATAAACGCTCCGGACTTATACCGGTCAACATCTCACTCTTTCGTAAAGAGGATTTTAATAAGGCATTGAAAGCAATGAAGCCGATTTTCCAGTCGGACTATTGTCTAAGTAATATGATAGTGGTAGTCAGCGAGGGAGAAACTATAGGTGACTTTATAGTTCCAGAAGGGAAAATAGCCTTGGCTACTGTTTGCAGCATCGTGGTTAACGGCGCATTACTTAAAGCCGGCGTGCCAATCGACTCAAAATTCGGCGGTATATTACAGATACGAAACCATAATCCCCTTCGTTTTGTCGAGCTAATTCATTATGCAGGCAGTTCACTTGACCCCTCAGAAATATTTATCAGGGCGAAAATGACATCCGTTACCAGGGTTTCCGAAGTCGGTAATGGCGAAATACTTGCCAACTACAGAGAGATACCTGCCATCTGTCGATCCCTGGCTGAGGAAGTATCGGCAAAACTCACAGATGCCGGACTCGGGGGAATTTTCCTTCTGGGTAATGTAAGTGAGCCGGTATGTGAAATCTCTATAGACCTCAACCGAATTGGTGTGGTTTTAATCGGCGGCTTGAATCCGGTAGCAGCGGCTGCAGAAGCAGGAATAATCAGCGAAAGTCATGCTATGAGTACTGTTGTTGACTATAGGATGCTGGTGAAATTTAGCGAAATATTAAAAATATGATTATTTAAGATAAATATTAGAAGGAGTAAAAAATAAATGACCGGTATCAATCCATTTGAAGTCGCCAAGCAACAGATAGACGCTTGTGCTGGTATTTTGAAACTATCACCCAGCGTAACAACAATGCTGAAGACCCCGATGAGGGAACTCCATGTATCATTGCCGGTACGAATGGATGATGGTTCCATAAGGATATTCCAGGGATTCAGGGTTCAGTACAACGACGCCAGAGGCCCCGCAAAAGGAGGTATCAGATTTCATCCCGATGAAACTATTGATACTGTGCGGGCATTATCTTCCTGGATGACATGGAAATGTGCTTTGCTTGACTTACCGCTTGGAGGAGGAAAAGGCGGCATAATTTGTAATCCCAAAGAATTGTCTGTGGGAGAACTGGAACGTTTAAGCAGGGCCTATATACGAGCAGTATTCCAATTCATAGGACCGGAAAGAGATGTCCCGGCACCTGATGTATATACTACTCCCCAGATTATGGCATGGATGATGGATGAATATTCGATCATTTCAGGGAAACAACAATTCGGTGTTATTACAGGTAAACCATTGGCCATCGGTGGATCTCCGGGACGAGGCGATGCCACAGCCCGTGGCGGTATGTTTACTATCCGTGAAGCTGCTAAAACACTCGGCATTGACCTGAGTAAAGCTAAGGTAGCAGTACAGGGATACGGTAATGCCGGTTACCATGCAGCTCGACTATGCCATGAACTCTTCGGATCAGAAATAGTAGCTATATGTGACAGTAAAGGCGGCGTTTGCTGTAAAGTTGAGAGCGAAGTCGGGATTGATCCAGAGGTAGCTTATACCTGCAAGAATCAGACTGGCTCGGTGTGTAACTTACCCGGGATGGAATATATATCGAATGAGGAACTCCTGGAACTCGATGTCGATATACTTATTCCGGCTGCTATAGAAAATATCATAACCGATAAAAATGCCGGGAAAATTAAAGCAAAGATCGTTGCCGAGTTAGCAAATGGGCCAACCACGCCTGAAGCCGATGACATATTATATAAAAACGGAGTTCATGTAATACCTGATTTCCTGTGTAATGCTGGCGGTGTGACTGTCTCTTATTTTGAAATGGTACAGAACTTCTACATGTATACATGGGAAGAAGCGGAAGTCCGTGAGCGCCTGGACAAAAAAATGACTGCGGCATATCATTCTGTATTAAATACCAGCCGGGAATACAAGATAAATATGCGACAGGCAGCGTATGTTCTCGCTGTTGAACGCGTAGTAGCAGCAATGAAACTTCGTGGTTGGATATAGCTTTATCATAAGTGAAAGTTAGGAGCACACCAATAACAATCTGTTTCTATCCACCCTGTACAGGGTGGATAGAATTTTAAAGCTTCTTGTTAACTCACTACAATCATTCTTACTTTAAGAGGTTCTTCTCTTTTATGATTGACTATATCATTCCGACCTTTTATAATTCTTTTTATGAATTTTATAACTTGGCTTACCGCTGGACTATCGGGTATTGCTAAATTTTTTATTGAACACTTAATATACCCATATATAGCAGAGGTTTGTAGTGAGAAAAACTTCCTTAATGCTATTGGCTTAGATTCTCTGATAACTGTT
>JAQTVR010000176.1:0-396 GCA_028706995.1 Dehalococcoidales bacterium | reverse complement strand
TATTAATATTTGGGTTTATTTGGCGGTCATTAAATTGGCTATTTAATAGAAACACCTCATAGTATTTAAGTATATCCTCCATCCTTTTTATCTTAAATCGTTCATTTGTCAATTTTACACACAAATAACCTATCCATAACCCCATAATAAATATAATTACAAGCATTATTTGATATATAAGAGTTTGTTGTAGAAATTCTTTAATAAACTCCATTTTAAAACCTCCCCATTTTAATACTAGGCTTGTTGCTTACTCTAGTTTTATGTTTCGGTTTATTACGCTTCCTGTAAGGCTATAAAAACAAGCAAAAAACCCTCGGAGTTACTGAGGGATTTATATAATAAGGTTGGAGAATATTATTATGACCGGCTGGACATAGAGTTCCCCGAACTGCA
>JAQTVR010000026.1 GCA_028706995.1 Dehalococcoidales bacterium | reverse complement strand
AACGTATATCGGATAAACGTCAACTTGAACTGGCTTCGTGGGAGGATAGCAAGTGTTTTGAAGAGCGTCTTAAATTTACCTCTGCTCTGAGTTATGCCGGGCAGTTACCATCATACATAGAAAGTATCAAGCAGCTTTTAAGCGGGAAAAACCGTGTCATCATTATTACTCACCAGGCAACCAGGTTATCGGAACTACTGGCGGACGAGGATATATTTGCAGCTAATGCACAGGGTGAATTAGAAAAAATGCCTACTGACGGCTCGTTAACAATACTTAACGGCGCGATAACCGGCGGTTGGGTGATGAACGGGGATACCTATCTTTTCACCGATACAGAGATATTCGGGTTCATAAAGCAGCGAAGATATGTTAAAAAACATCCGGTAGCCAGGCTCAAGGTCTTCGAAGACATAAATCCGGGAGATTGCGTGGTTCATATCGAGCACGGCATTGCCAGGTTTGCTGGGATTACCCAGATGGGGAATTCATCCTCTTCGATTGAATACATGGTGCTGGAATATGCTGCCGGTGACAGGTTATACGTACCGGTCGACCAGATAGACCGGGTAGGCCGTTATGTCGGTGCTAGCGATAAAACAACGGTTCTGAATCGTCTGGGAACGCAGGACTGGGTAAAAACACGGCAGAAAGCCCAAAAATCGGTGGAAGATGTTGCTGAAGAGTTGTTAAGTCTTTATGCATCACGCGATATGGCACCGGGCTTTGCATTTTCACCGGATACGGTGTGGCAGCAGGAGCTTGAAGCCTCTTTCCCGTACATGGAAACCCCTGACCAGATAATGGTACAGGAAGAGGTTAAGGAGGATATGGCTAAAGCTAGGCCGATGGACAGGTTGATACTGGGCGATGTCGGGTATGGAAAAACAGAGGTCGCCCTGCGCGCCGCTTTCAAGGCGGTGATGGATAACAAGCAGGTGGCAGTACTGGTGCCGACTACAGTACTGGCGGAACAACATTTTGTCACATTCATGCAGAGGTTGAGTGCCTTCCCGGTAAGGGTGGAAGTTCTCAGCCGCTTTCGAACGTCCAAACAACAGCGAAATATCATCGAGAGGCTGAAAGAGGGTTCTGTAGATATTTGTATTGGCACTCATCGCCTGCTACAGAAAGATGTGGTTTTCAAGGATCTGGGGTTACTCATAATCGACGAAGAGCAGCGTTTTGGGGTGGCTCACAAGGAGTATTTGAAGAATATCCGCAAGGAGGTAGATGTTTTAACGCTCAGTGCTACGCCGATACCACGGACGCTGCACATGTCGCTGGTGGGTGTCAGGGATATGAGCACCATAGAAACCCCGCCGGATGAAAGATTGCCGGTCAGGACATTTGTTGCCGAGTATGATGGGCAACTGGTCAAAGAAGCCATCCTTAAAGAGCTGGAGCGGAACGGGCAGGTATTTTTTGTGCATAACCGCGTGCAGAGTATCGGAATGGTTGCTGAAAAGGTAGGGGATCTGATACCCCAGGCCAGGATCGCCATTGCCCACGGCAGGATGAGCGAAGGGGAACTGGAGACGGTGATGACGGACTTTTCTCAGGGGAGAATCGATGTTTTAGTATGCACTACCATTATCGAATCTGGTCTGGATGTACCAAACGCAAATACGCTGATCATTAACCAATCAGATAAATTTGGCTTAACGCAACTCTACCAATTGAGGGGCAGGGTTGGCAGAGGAGCCAACTTGGCCTATGCGTATTTTCTATATGATAAGGGGAAACGTATTACTCCGGAAGCCCGCCAGAGATTAAATGCTATATACGAGGCTACTGAATTAGGTTCCGGCATGAGCATTGCTTTGAAGGACATGGAGATAAGGGGCGCCGGAAACCTGTTAGGTACCAGTCAAAGCGGGCATATAAATGCCGTGGGTTTCAGCATGTATACGCGATTGCTGGGGGAAGCAGTGGCGGATATAAGGGCAAAGCAACAGGATAATTATATACCCCGTATCAGGCAAATGTCGCCGACCACTGTTGACCTGCCGATTCAGGCTTTCATACCTGACCAGTTTATCCCCGATGTGAGTATGCGTCTGAACCTGTATCACCGCCTGGCGGATATTAAAAGTGAAGACAGGTTAAAAGATATTACATTGGAACTAAGCGACCGTTTCGGGGTTATCCCGCAAGAGGTAAGCCACCTGTTGTATGTCATAAGTATTAAACTGAAAGCTGTACGGGCAGGGGTTAAGTCTATCATCACTGATGATAACCAGATAGTGATTCGGCTGGTCGAGGGTATACAGCTTGATAAACAAAAAGTTGCGGCGTTATCAAGAAACGGCATAACGCTGGGAAGAACTCAAATAAGCATAGGTCACAAGAAGTCTGGAAAGGACTGGCAGAAGGTTTTAGAAAGGGTACTTGATATAATCAAGTTAACATAATAATACAAGTTATATTCAAAATATCTTTCAATCTCCCTTTGTCAAAGGGAGAAGTGACTATCAGATAAGGTTTTTCTATTTCCTGCGAAAAGAATGTTTTTTCCGATTTATATTGAAAATATTTTACGTTTAAAATAGGGCGTATTCCTCCACTTTGGAAAGAATACGTTCCTTCCCATAAGATGTTATAATTGAGATATATGTAAGAGTCAGTTGGAGAACATTTTGAACATACTGATGGTTTACCCGGAGTACCCCGATACCTTCTGGAGTTTCAAGCATGCCCTAAAGTTTGTATCCAAAAAAGCCGCCTTTCCACCGCTGGGTTTACTCACCATATCATCTATGATTCCAAAGGAGTGGAAAAAGAAGCTGGTAGATATGAATGTATGTGGTTTAACCGATGCCGCAATCAAGTGGGCGGATTATGTTTTTATCAGCGGGATGGTGGTACAGAAAAAATCGGCAAAGGATGTCATCGCCAGATGCCGAAAAATGGGGAAAAAGGTGGTGGCGGGGGGTCCCCTGTTCACTGTTGCTTATGAGGAATTCGAAGGGGTTGACTGCTTCGTTCTCGATGAAGCTGAAACGACCCTGCCATTGTTTTTAAACGACCTGGAGAACAATCGCGTGCAGCATATTTATAC
The DNA here is from genome assembly GCA_028706995.1 of Dehalococcoidales bacterium. GTDB lineage: Bacteria > Chloroflexota > Dehalococcoidia > Dehalococcoidales > UBA5627 > UBA5627. The sequence goes on along the minus strand of JAQTVR010000026.1, from coordinate 8,087 downwards.
GTCCGAAGAAAGACCAGATATAGATAAAACCCCTGTTCCCGATTGGTCGCTTATCGATATGAAAAAATACTCATCGATGAACATACAGTATTCACGCGGCTGCCCTTATGATTGTGAATTTTGCGATATAGTGGTACTTAACGGACGTGTCCCCAGGACCAAGAGTAAAGAACAGATCCTGGCGGAACTGGAGACCTTGTACCGATATGGATGGCGTTCCGGCGTTTTTATCGTCGATGATAATTTTATAGGTAATAAGAAGAAATTAAAAACGGAAATACTGCCTGCGATAGTCGAATGGTCGAAGGAAAAGAAATATCCGTTTACTTTTCTTACGGAGGTCTCCATAAACCTGGCAGACGACGAAGAATTGATGAACCTGATGACCGAAGCCGGTTTTAACACCGTATTCGCCGGTATCGAAACGCCTAATGAGGATAGCTTGGTCGAATGTAATAAAATACCTAATAAAGGGCGAGATCTAAACGCCATGGTAAAAATTATTCAGAACCACGGGCTGGAAGTCCAGGGCGGTTTTATCGTCGGGTTCGATAATGATTCGTCCTCGATCTTTGAAAAACAGATTAGTTTTATACAGAAAAGCGGTATTTGTACTGCTATGGTCGGGCTTTTAACCGCTTTCCCCCGCACCAGACTGTATCACCGCTTGGTGAGTGAAAACCGGTTGATAAAGAACTCATCGGGTGATAATACTGATTGCTCTGTTAATTTTATTCCGAAAATGAATAATGAGTCACTTATAAACGGCTATAAGCATATCCTTAGAACTATATATGCTCCGAAACAGTATTATGAAAGGATCATAATGCTTCTAAAGGAGTATAGACCTCCAAAAAGGAAGAGCAAAACAAGATTCCAGCTACAGTATATTAAAGCATGGATAAAATCTACCCTGGTTTTGGGTTTTAAGGATAAGGGTAGATGGCAATACTGGAAGCTTATTCTCCGGACGATAACCCGATACCCCAGGGCTTTTCCTCTGGCTATAAGCCTGACCATATACGGATTCCATTTCAGGAAAATAGTCGAGGAATATACCAGGGCGCCGGTTAGAAAAATGCTTCCGGAAGCTTGATAGAGCTACTACCCAAAGCCTACAGACAAGTTGACAAAATAATACAAGGTCTCAAAAAAGAGAAGGAAGAATAGCCATCTCCCTCCCCATTTTTGAGAGACAAATTAATAAATTCTTATCGGGAATTTCGTACTATTTATCAGCAACTTTTAAATTGGTTATATAGTCGATAGCGTTCTGAACGGTCTTCAGTTTATCGGCATCTGCATCGGGGATACTTATTTTATTATCTGACGTACTGAATTCCTCTTCCAACGCCATGATTAGTTCGACCAGATCCAGCGAGTCGGCGCCCAGGTCTGCTGTAAAATTAGCACTGGGAACGACATCCGTTTCAGCTACTCCCAGTTGATCTACGATTACTTTTTTCATTCTCTCGGAAATGGTTGCCACTTTTGTACCTCCATTTTATTATCTGGTTGCAAGATTACTTATAGAGCTCAATACTCCGTTGATGAACCTTGCCGAGTTATCACTGCCGAAGCTTTTTGCCAGCTCGACGGCTTCATTAATGGCCACTTTTATAGGCGTCTTATTATCAAATAAAAGCTCGAATATTGCAAGTCTAAGGATATTACGGTCTAGGACAGAAATTTGGGCAATTGGCCAAGTGGGGGCGAATTGCTTGATCTTCTCGTCGATTTGCCGCCTGTTCTTCTGTACTCCTTCTACCAGTTCTCTAACGAAAACATTATTTTCTTCTGACAGGCTTTCATCAAAAATCAGTGAACGTTCTGTCACATCGCCGATATTATGCCCAACCAAATCTACTTCGTATAATACCTGCAGGGCAATCGACCGGGCTTTTCTTCTGGCTCCTATCATATATATATTCCACCCACACGGACGTAGTAATTAAATAATGGTGATACTAAAAAAAATCTTATTAATATTTAAACCATTGTCATTCCGCCGTCAACCGCCAGGACCTGTCCGGTAATATATGCGGCTTCATCGGATGCGAGAAAGGTAACGGCATTAGCCACATCCTTGGGTGAGCCCAGATAGCCAAGTGGTATGCGTGCCATTAATTCCTGCTTTTGTTCTTCTTTCAACCGCTGTGTCATATCGGTATCGATAAAACCGGGGGCGATGGCGTTTGCCGTAATGCCTCGCGGGGCTACTTCTCTGGCAATTGCCCTGGTGAATCCGATAATACCAGCCTTGGCGGAGGCGTAGTTCGCCTGCCCCGGATTGCCCGCCAGTCCGACGATACTGGAAATACTGATTATCCTGCCCCAGCGCTGTTTGAGCATATACTTGACCGCTGCGCGGGTGCAGAGAAAAACGCTTTTGAGATCTATATTAAGAACGCTGTCCCATTCTTCATCCGTCATCCTGAGTAAAAGCTGGTCACGGGTAATGCCGGCATTATTTATCAGGATATCGATCTTGCCGTATGCAGCAACTATATTATCCATCATTACGCTTACATCTGCGGTCGATGTTACGTTGGCGATAGCAGCCATACTGTTTTTGCCTGTCGACCTTATTTCTTCGGCCACACATTCGGCTGTATCGTTGATGTCATTGATTACCACATCCGCTCCGGCTTCTGAAAGCTTTAGAGCGATGGCTTTACCTATTCCTCTACCGCTGCCGGTAACCAGCGCTATTTTATTAGCAAGATTTATCATACGTTATCTAGTCCCCCGTGTTCACAATTTCCAGGTTTTTTATAGATTCAGCATCGCAGATATTTATTGTTCTAACCTTCTTATTTATTCTCTTTATAAGCCCGCTGAGAACTTTTCCAGGGCCTATTTCAATAAATGTATCGACGCCATTATTGATCATGAACTCTATTGAACGTTGCCATTGAACGCCGTGACACAACTGATTGACAAGCTCTTCCTTAACTGACTCGGCGGTAATAATTTCCTGCGCAGTTGTATTAGCTATTATCGGGACGGCAGGATCATTAAAAGTGATAGTATCTAGATACTTCGAAAGATCCTGGGAAGCCGGTTCCATCAGGTGTGTGTGAAAAGCCCCGCTTACCTGCAGGGGAATAGCGCGAAAAGCTCCTCTGGCTTTAGCCAGTTCTCCTGCCTTATCGAGGTTACTGATAGTGCCGCTGATAACCAGTTGTCCCGGGCAGTTAAAATTAGCGATATAGGTGCCGGTCTGGATGCAGATCTCCGATAGCGGGATTTCATCCAGTCCGATTATAGCCATCATACCACCGGGGTTTACATGTCCGGCATGATGCATCAAACGCCCTCGTTCCCTGGCAAGACGCACAGTTGCAGTAGGGGAAAGCACACCGGATACGGCTAACGCAGAGTATTCACCGAGGCTATGTCCGGCAACGAAAGCCGGAGCCGGAAAAACGCTGTTTCCTATTGACTCCCGGGCTGCTGCCAGCAAAGATAGACTGACAGCTACTATTGCCGGCTGAACATTAATTGTTTGAAGAAGTTCTTCTTCAGGGCCTTCAAAACATAGTCTTGACAAAGAAAAATCCAGGGCTTTGTCAGCTTCTTCAAGGATTATCCTGGCTGATTTATAGTTGTTGTAAAGGTCATGTCCCATTCCTACATATTGCGTGCCCTGCCCTGGGAAAACATAAGCAACCCTGGTCATTTCAGCCATAAACAGTCCTTTTTATTTGACAACTCATGATTCTTCAAGCCGGTAAAGGGAAACCATTATTTTTTCTTTTTCGGGACTTTAATTTCAACAGCTTCTCTACTATTATAGATACCACAGGTTAAACAGGCATGATGAGGTAATTTAGGGCTATTGCACTGAGGGCAATTCATAAGTGATGCAGGAGTCAACGCGAGATGACTGCGCCTTTCACCCTGACGTGCCTTAGCTGTTTTTCGTTTTGGTAATGGTGTCATATTTTACTCCGTTTCTAATCAGTTACTTATATTATCATACCGGTGTGTTTTTTCAAAGTAAATGCCCGTTGCAGGCTTCGCGGCATAAGGATTTCATAGGTATAGCTAAAAGGGTATATTGCCTGATAGCCTCAGTTAAATCGAGTATTTGATGTTCATCAATAGTGAAGCTATCCTGTTCTTCCGGAGGTGGAATGGTATATCCACTACTTGTATCCAATGTTGGGAAGAATTCCTCTTCGATATTCAGTGTCAGGGGATAACTGAATATATCCAAGCACCTGGCACAAATAACCTCTACCGAGACATGAATCTTACCTTGAACCAGTATACTGCGGTTGGTTCGTGTGAGTTTAACCTCTCCCTTGACCGGTATAATAACGCTATCGTTATCACTGTCGATTGTTTCGTTTATCTTATAATCACGCGAAGAACCTATAGAATCCCTGAGCAGTTGAGACACGTTTATTTGCATAATTACACCGCATAGTTATTAATCCTAATTTATTATACTCAGAGCAACCAGTTTGCTGCAAACAATAGCATATCATCTTAAAACTTTTTCTTGCGCAGTTCTGATGCTATCACATTTCTCAGGATCTGATTTGTACCTTCATATATCTGGGTTATCTTGGCATCCCGCATCATTTTTTCTAAAGGGTAATCGCGCATATAACCTACACCACCGAGTATCTGTACGGCGTCGGTGGTTACTCTCATAGCAACGTCGGAAGCAAAAACCTTGGCAATAGAAGAATCCATACTGAAGTCCTTACTACAGCTATCAACCCCCCTGGCAGATCCATAGACCAGCGCGCGGGCAGCTTCGACGTCCATTGCCATGTTAGCAAGCATATGCTGGATCGCCTGAAATGAGATAATAGGCTGTCCGAATTGAATGCGCGTTTTAGCGTGTTCAAGGGCGGCTTCAAATGCCCCTTGAGCAATCCCAAGTGCCTGTGCGCCTATGCCGGGGCGTGACCTGTCGAAGAGCCTCATCGTCATAGAGAAACCGGCTCCCTCACGACCGATAAGGTTTTTTTCGGGGACAAAACAATCCTCGAAAATAAGCTCCCTGGTTGCCGAGGCGCGGATACCCAGCTTTTTTTCTTTTCTACCGAAAGAAAAACCCGGGGTACCTTTTTCTACGAGAAAGGTACTGGCGCCGCGAATACCTTTAACTTTATCGGTTAAAGCCACTACTGTATATAGTTGAGCCTCGCCTCCATTGGTGATGAACTGTTTGGAGCCGTTCAATAAATAGCCGCCATCTACCCTGGCGGCAGTGGTTTTTATGCCACTTGCGTCACTACCGGCCGATTCTTCGGTCAGGGCAAAAGCAGTCAGGGTTTTACCCCTGGCAATACCGGGCAGATACTCTTGTTTTTGCTCAGGGCTGCCATATTCCAGGAGGGTATAACTCCCCAGTGAATTAGCCGCATAGCTGATAGCAACTCCGGCGCATACGCGGCTTAACTGCTCGATAATAAGGCACAGCTCGAAACACCCGCCTCCCAATCCGCCATACTCTTCTGGTATATACACACCCAAGAGGTCCGTATCCGCCAGATTCTGTATGATCTTATGAGGAAATTCCTCTTTTTCATCGAGCTCAGCCCTTACAGGAAGTATTTGTTCCTCTGCAATAGTTTTTGCCATTTGCCTGACCGTTGTTTGCAATTCGTTTAAAAAGTATTCCAAGATTCCTCTCCTTTAGTTCAATTTCTCAGGGACATAGATTCCGGACAATAGCTGCCATCCTGTGTGAATATTCTAATGATAGATTAAGACAGAACTGACACTATTCGAAAAAACAACGAGCGTTTATTATAGACTGAAATGGTCACTATCTGTCAAGTTAAGTTGACATGTGTAAGCTTGCAAACCTATAATCTAATTATAAATAAGGGGGGATGAGTTTGATGAAAGCAAAAGCATTCGTATTGATAGAAACGGCAGTTGGTAAAACAAAGACTGTAGTCATCTCTATGCAAAAGATTGAGGGAGTTAAGTCGGTGGATACGGTTACCGGCCCTTATGATATCATCGCTATAGTAGAGGCGGAAAATCTTAACGATGTAGGCGATATAATTACCGGCAGGATTCATACCGTGGATGGCATATCCCGTACCGTAACCTGTCTGGTAGTATAAGACTGGTTTTTACATCCTGTCAGGTATGGTCATTCCCATAAGGTGGAGGGTCTTTGACAGAACCAGCTTAGCTGAGGCTACCAGCTTCAGACGTGCCCTGGTGGTGTCCGGGTCGTCGGTTACGACGCGGCATTGCTTGTAGAAGCTATGGAAAATCGTAGCTAAATCCTGCGAATAATAAGTGAGGTGATGCGGTTCCAGGGAATTGGCGATAAGCTCGATTATTTCCGGCAGGAGCAGCATCTTGCGGATCAAAGTCAGTTCCGTCTCCCCGGTCAATAATGAGATATCCCCGTCTGTAAAATCGATCCCTTTTTCTTCAGCCAGGCGAAGAATACTGGAAATACGTGCATTGGCATACTGAATATAATAGACAGGGTTGTCCTGCGATTCTTTCTTGGCAAGTTCAAGGTCGAAGTCCATCTGGCTATCGGCGGAGCGGCACAGGAAGAAGAAACGGCAGGCATCGACGCCTACTTCCTCTATGACTTCACTTAGTGTAATCATATCTCCGCTACGTTTGGATATGCGTACAAGCTCTCCGCCGCGGCGAAGTGTTACCAGTTGAGAGATAATGACCTTTAAGCGTTTCGGGTTGATTCCCAGCGCTCCGACTACGGCTTCCATCCTGGAAACATGACCCTGATGGTCGGCTCCCCAGATATCGATAACCCTATCGAATTTGCGTTCAATGAACTTATTATAGTGGTAGGCGATATCCGTGGCAAAATAGGTAGGGGTGCCGTCGCTGCGGACAACTACGCTATCTTTATCTTCACCCAGGGCAGTAGATACGAACCAGGTAGCAGATTCCTTGTCAGCAATATAACCGTTCTGCCTCAGAATTGATATAGCCTTATCATACTGACCGTTTTTATAGAGGCTGCGTTCGCTGAACCACTGGTCGAATCTAACACCCAGAAGTTCCAGGGATTCTTTTATTCGGGCTATCATCTTATCCAATCCCAGTTGACCGAGTTCGGCCTCGGCTTCAACAGACGGCATTTTAATAAACTTATCCCCGCAATTTTCTATAATTTCTTTTGCTAAATCGGTCATGTAGCTGCCGAAATATCCTTCTGCCGGCATTTCGACATCGATATCTAGGCATTGCTGATATCTGGCAAAGAGCGAGCGGGTAAAGGCGAGTATCTGGTTACCGGCATCGTTAATATAAAACTCTTTTTGTACCTTGAAACCGGCAGATTTAAGAACATTGGCCAGTGTGCTTCCCAGCACCGCTCCGCGCCCGTGTCCGACATGCAGGGGGCCTGTGGGGTTGGCGCTGACAAATTCGATCTGGACATATTTTCCATGTCCATAATCTATATCGCCATATTTATTGCCCTGTAACAGGATATTATTTACCTGTTTTATAAGCCATTCCTTGCTTAACGTGAAGTTAATAAAACCGGGAGGTGCTATAGTAACATCGGCAATCTCGGCGTTGCAAGATATAAAAGCGGCGATATTTTTAGCTATAATCAGCGGGTTTTGTCCGGTCGAACGAGCCAGTTTAAGGGGGAGACTGGTAGCATAATCCCCGTGTTCCGCTTTTTGCGGGCGCTCAACGGAAATTTCCGGCAGGGGAATGCCGGGTAATTTCCCCGATTGTTGTGCCTGTATTGCCGCCTGTTGTATAGATTCGATTATTCTCTGTCTTATAAGTAAAACTTCACTCAAGATTGGGCTCCATATAGCTGTATTATGCTGAATTATAGCATAATACCGGTCATTATAAATAATCAGTTTCTTCAGCAGAACAGTATTATATAAAAGAAAGGTTAATTAACTTTGTTCGCCTATGTCCTTGACCCAGACACGGGAAATCTCGTTCAACAGTAGTCTATTTTCCGGATTCTCCAGCCCGGGGTCATTTTTAAAAAGCTTGATCGCCTCTCTTCGAGCCATTTCCAGAAGGGCGATGTCGGAGATCTTAGCCATGCGCAGGTCAGGCATGCCGCTCTGTCTTGTGCCGAAGAATTCCCC
>JAQTVR010000175.1 GCA_028706995.1 Dehalococcoidales bacterium | reverse complement strand
ATGCTGGGCGCGTTCGAAATCCAGTGTATATACTGCATCCAGTTCCTTCTGTGTAAGAGGCATTGCAGGCGGATTGTGAACCAGATAACGGGTATCGTGTTTTTGATACATGCCTTTACCATTTATTGGGTCGTTGTTTTGATAAAAAATATGGAACATATCTATCAATTCTTTATTATCAGTCTTGACCGTATCATAGGATGGAAGTTCCAGATAGTCTTTCTGTATATCATCTTTGTCTCCTGCTATATAACACAGCCCTCGAACATTCCTTACATCTGCGCCCTCTTTTAACGCATTGGCAAACTGTAAGACTGATTTTTCCGCCATGCCGTAGGTAAGGTAATCCGCTTTAGCATCGAACAGAATAGAAGAACGAATCTGGTTATCCCAGAAGTCATAATGCGCAATCCGCCGTAAGCTGGCTTCAATACCTCCAAGCATAATCGGCTTTGTGTGCTTGAAATATTGCTTTATCAGGTTGGTATAGACTATCGTCGCCTGATCGGGGCGGCGGTTGTTAATTCCCCCCGGTGTATAGTCATCACTTTTCCTTCTTCTCTTCAGTGATGTATAGTTGGCTATCATAGAGTCGACGCTGCCACCAGATACTCCCCAGAGCAGCCTTGGTTCTCCCATCCGGCTGATATCTTTACCGGAATGGATGTCAGGCTGGGCGATTATGCCGACCCTGTAGCCTGCTTGTCTGAGTGTTTTTCCAATTACAGCAATTCCGATGAACGGGCTATCGATATAGCTATCTCCTGTCACCAGGATGATATCCAGTTGATCCCATTTCAAACAATTCAATTCGTCACGTGTTGTCGGTAAAAACATTATCTGCCATCCTGCTTGTATCCATTTATATCCATGAATTATACGCTTCAGAACAGTATTATATAACTCATATTTGTACTTTTTATAACGATAAACTACCGCTATTTATTTAATTTTTATTATCACGCCAGACAGGTCTTTATAAAGGTAGTCACCTCTGCTTTAGTCGGTAACCTCCCGGAGCAAACCACCTTTCCGTTGATAACCAATCCGGGGGTGGTTAGTATTGGATATTCCATAATCTTTTTAATGTCCTTTATGTTTTCTATCTGCGCATCGACCCCAAGTTCATTTAAAACTTCTTTTACTGTTTGTTCCAATTGATGGCATTTAGCACATCCTGTTCCCAGTATCTTGATTTTCATTATTCTCTCCCCTTTTCTAATCGGCAATAAATCCGAAGATATAACCTGTAATAGTAGCCATAATTACTATCAGCCCAACGTAAGTCAGGGTTTTCTTAATCCCCATAATGCGGCTTAGAGTGAACATTGCCGGCAGAGATAGAGCCGGGCCTGCGAGGAGCAGTGCCAGTGCGGGGCCTTTGCCCATGCCTAAATCCAGAAAGGCTTTTATAATCGGCACTTCGGTAAGAGTGGCAAAGTACATAAATGCACCGAATATAGAGGCGATGAAATTTCCTGTGATTGTGTTACCTCCGACATAGTCCGCTACTATTGATTGCGGAATGAGATATGTGAGAATACCGGCAATAAAAACGCCTAATAACAGCCATGGAATAATGAGACGCGTGAAGTGCAGGGTTTCTTTCAACCATTGCACGATTTCGTCTTTTTTAAACCAGCGCCACAGTATTATAGCGAGAACAACAAAGAACAGCGCCATCACTATCCAGTTTTTGGAAGCAGCAAAAACGAGGATGCCTATTAATGTTCCTATGAAAGCAACCTGTTGCCAGATGCTTTTACTGTTCGGGTCTGTTTCAAGGTTGGCAAAAACATCGGTATTCGACTCGCTCTTATCTTTACGGTATATAAATGCCATTATCAAGCCGATGACAACTGAAAATATAATGGCTCCGATTATGCGGGCGATACCGATATCATATCCCAGCAGTTTTGCCGAATAGACGATAGCCAGAGTGTTAATCGCCGGCCCTGAAAACAGGAAGGCGATTGCCGGGCCTAAACCGGCTCCTCTTTTAAAGATACCGGCAAATAGTGGTAAAACAGTACAGGAGCAAACTGCCAGCACTGTGCCGGATACCGAGGCTACGCTATAAGATAGGAGCTTGTCGGCTTTTGGCCCAAAGTACTTGAGAATTGCTGCCTGTGAAACGAATGCTGCAATCGCCCCGGCGATAAATAGGGCAGGGACAAGGCATGTTATTACATGGGCTGACAAATATTCTAACAGCCCGTTCCACCCAGCCTGAATAAGGTCTATAACAATTGACATCTATTTTTATTCCTCGTTATTTTAACAATCAGGCACAGGCTGGATTTAATTTACTTGCTTTTTTCAGCCGTGCAATATCTGCCTTAGCTGTTTTATTATCCTCAAGAGCGTTTGAAACAGCCTGAACTATAAAATCCAGATACTTATTATCCTTTTTTGTTAAACCTTTTGTATCGATTGCATACAGCACCCAGAGCCCCTCTTTTCTTTGTTTCAAGAAACCGGCTTCGTATAATATCGAAAGATTACGCGATGCCCGTGTTTGAGAAATATCGAGCGCCTGCATAACTTCGCAGACGCAGCATTCTCTGACAAGTAGAATATTGAGAATCCTGAGGCGGGTTTCATCGGATAGGGCTTTGGCGGCTTTAGTAAAATTCTGCATATCAATACCCCCGATAACTATATATGCACATACACGCACATACACGCACATAATAATATAATTAAGGATAGATGTCAAAAGACGATTATTATACATAATTTAGGGATTATCAGAACAATGAATTTTAAGATAAAAATGTCTATATTTATAGCCGGTTATGCTGATAGAAATCTATTTGGTGTGAAAAGGTAGCAAT
>JAQTVR010000174.1 GCA_028706995.1 Dehalococcoidales bacterium | reverse complement strand
GTCCTGCCGGCGATTCAGGTCCCTGCGGTCCGTGCAGCGAGTTGCACTATGATTTCGGAAAAGAAGCCGGCTGTGGCAGTCCTGATTGCTCGCCGAGTTGTTCCTGCGGGCGCTTCTGCGAGATATGGAACCTGGTATTCGTACAGTATAACCAGGATAAAACAGGCAAGCGTACCCCGCTGGCCAAAGGACACATAGATACCGGCATGGGATTGGAGAGAATCACCGTTATAATGCAGAATAAAAACTCGGTTTACGAGACCGATCTTTTTGTACCGTTACTGGACGGGGTTTCTAAACTGTCCGGAATTAAGTACGGCTCGGATAGCAATCTTGATAACAATATGCGGGTAGTTGCCGAGCACGGCAGGGCGGGCACTTTCCTAATTGCCGATGGTGTTTTACCAGGCAATGAAAAACGGGGCTATGTCCTGCGGAGACTAATGCGCCGTGCTATTTTCTTCGGTGAAAAGCTGGGAGCCGGCAGGTCCTTTCTGACCGAAGTCGCTAAAATAACAATCGACAAGATGAAACATGAATACCCGGAGCTGGGGCAAAAGAGGGATTTCATCTTTAAGGTTATAAAAGAAGAAGAAAGCAGGTTCCGTGACACCCTGAAAACAGGGACGCAATTGCTCGAGGGAATAATGGCAAAGGTTTCCGGCGAGGGTAAAAAACAGATTTCCGGCGAGCAGTCCTTCAAATTATATGATACTTACGGCTTCCCTGTGGATTTAACGCAGGAAGTCGCCCGCAAGCAGGGCTTTACCGTGGATATGGCAGGCTTCGAAGCCGAAATGAACAAGCAACGTGAAAGGGCTAAGGCTTCCCATCGGTTCAAGAAGAGCCTGGCACTTAGCGCGGATGTCGAGATTGTGAATGGTTGCGTCGGGTGCGAGTTTACCGGTTACGAAAGTCTTCAGAATACATCACTTATAACCGGACTTATAATAGATAATGATACTGTAGGCGAAATTTCAGAGGGGCAAGAAGCCAGTATCATACTGGATAAGACTCCTTTCTATGCCGAGATGGGTGGGCAGGTCGGCGATACCGGCGAGATAACCGGTGCTGACGACCGGTTTGTGGTTAAGGATACTATAAAAATATCTCAAAACGTTATCGCTCACAAGGGTTACGTGGCGCAGGGCGTTTTTAAGTCCGGCGATAAAGTAACTGCTAGTGTGGATACTGAACGTCGGCTGGATATCGCCCGCAACCATACGGCAACACATTTATTACAGTATGCTCTTCGAAAGGTGCTGGGCGAGCATGTTCAGCAACGCGGCTCACTGGTAGCCCCTGATAAGTTAAGATTCGATTTTTCACACCTTTCTGCAATGACAGGTGAAGAAATAGAAAAAGTTCAGAGTATTGTCAATAACGAAATCCGCCGTAATCATGCGGTTTGCCCCAACATTATGCCCTATAAGCAGGCAATCAAAGAAGGGGCAACGGCGCTTTTCGATGAAAAATACGGCGATGAAGTGCGGGTGCTGAAAATTGGCAACCCGATTATCAGTGCTGAGCTTTGTGGGGGTACCCATATTTCCGCTACCGGCGAAATAGGATACTTTCAGATACTGGCAGAATCCAGTATCGGCGGTGGTATCCGCCGTATCGAGGCGGTTACCGGCAGGGGGGCGGAGTGGGCGATCAAGAATAACGTCATTAATCTCAAAAATGAAGCTATAGCTATACAATCCGAACTTGATAAAGAGCGCAAGCAGGTACAGGTTTTGCAGCATGAACTGGCTAAACAGGAAGCCGCGTCTTTGCTGGATAAAGTTGAAACTATAAACAATATTAACTTGCTGGCAAGCCGAGTCTCTGTAGCCGATAACGAAATGATGCGCGATATGGCTGATGTCTTGAGGAATAAGCTGGTCAGCGGCATCGTTGTGCTGGGTGCGGTTATCGACGATAAACCCTCTTTTATTGCGGCGGTAACCCCAGACCTGGTGAAGAAGAGATATAACGCCGGTAAAATTGTAAAACATATGTCCTGTATTGCCGGGGGTGGTGGCGGCGGAAAGCCGGATATTGCACAGGGCGGTGGCAGGGATATTGACAAGCTTGATGAGGCTATCAATTCAGTCAGGGGCTTGATATAAAGCTCTTGAAACGGGCAGCAGGAGATATCGAAGATGCGTTCTTTGGGTCTTGATGTAGGGGATAGGAGGATAGGGGTGGCGATGAGTGACCCATCCGGTATACTGGCAAGCCCCTTCACTATAATCGAGCGCAGGAGCAATACCGCTGATATGGAAGCCATTGCCGAAATCATCAGACGTAACGATATAGGGCAGATTATTGTCGGTTTACCACTTTCTCTTGATGGCAGTTCGGGTTTGCAGGCGGAAAAGGTGAAATCCTTCACTCAGAAACTGGTTGAAGCTATTAAGATACCCGTGGATTTTAGGGATGAGAGTTTTACCACTGCATCTGCAAGGAACCTGATTAAGGAAACCAGATCCAAAAAAGCCAGGAGAAATACTAAGGATGATGCTATTGCTGCGGCGTTTATTTTACAGAACTTCCTGGATGAAAAAGTCATTTAAAGGCTTATTGTTAGCTGATACAAGTCCGGTTTTTTAAATCTATCTATCGCCTGTGGTTATTTCAAGAGTCTTTTAAGAATTATTGGGAGTCTGGATAGAAAAATTGGGTATTTTGAAACTGATAAAAACCTGTACTGATACCTGTGCCCGCGCCGGCGAACTTTTGACACAGCACAGTATGGTGACGACTCCGGTGTTCTGTCCGGTAGGCAGCCAGGCTACGGTAAAAACGCTAACCTCCGAGGAAATTAAAAACCTCGGTTTCAAGATGATTCTATGCAATAATTATCATCTCTACCTTCG
>JAQTVR010000173.1 GCA_028706995.1 Dehalococcoidales bacterium | reverse complement strand
TCGGTTTTAAACCTCGAAGGGGTACAGACAAGGTACGAAAAACCCGATGACATACTGGAAGAAATAGCCCAAACCCCCAATGAACAGGTTACTGCATTGATGCAAAAGATATACTCTAAACCTATAAGGGATAAACTTGTCAGCGAGCGTATTCAGGCTATCAAGAAAGGCGGCGGAGTATGCGCCGTATCAGTAACCCCGGCCAATACGAAACGATTGGTGCCAGTGGTCATTGAAGCAGGTGCGAATATCCTGGTTGTGGCTTCGACGGTAACTACCGCTCGCCATATTTCCAAAAGCTATAAAGGGTTAAGTTTTGTAGAGTTATGTAATACTACACCTATTCCCATAGTTGTCGGTAACTGTGTCAGCTTCAGCGCCTGCATCGAATTGATGAGAACCGGCGTTGCCGCTGTACTGGTCGGAGTAGGCCCAGGCGCTGCCTGCACTACCCGCGAGGTACTGGGCATCGGCATTCCTCAAATAACGGCTACTATGGACTGCGCTGCTGCCAGGGATGAGTATCAAAAAGAATCCGGTAGATATGTTCCTATAATTACCGATGGCGGTTTCCGCAAGGGTGGAGATATATGTAAAGCCCTTGTTGCCGGAGCCGATGCTGTCATGCTAGGTTCCATTCTGGCACAGGCAAAAGAAGCCCCGGGCAGGGGTTATCACTGGGGAATGGCTCATTCGCATGCCACGCTTCCCAGGGGCACCAGGATAAAGGTCGGTGCCAACAGCACCCTTGAACAGATCCTTTTCGGCCCGACTTCCGTAACCAACGGCAGCCAAAACTTGATTGGCTCTATACGAACGGCAATGGGTGTCTGCGGAGCGGCTACAATTAAGGAATTCCAGCAAGCTGAAATGATCATTGCCCCATCGATAGTCACCGAGGGCAAGTATTATCAGCTTGGCGGTCTCGGCGCTAAATAATCAACTCAACACTTTTGGACTAACTAAAAAGCCCTTACAAAAACCCGTGAGGGCTTTTTACATTTAAGAATTGTGGAAGTACTCGTCTTCTTCCCCGTCATCATCATCGACAACAGCCGGGGCTTCACTTTGAATTGCAGGCACTATAGCCCTCGATTTGCCGTGTTTGCGTTTCGAGGGATGAGTTAAGCCTTCTACTATTTTATGCAGATCCTTCAGAATACCGATAGACTCCGCATCAGCTATATCTACAACCAGCCCATCGACTCCCATTTCCCATATAACCTGCAATTCATCTGCAGTTAGATCCATTGGAACGGAAACTAACAAAGGTTTGGAGGATAACATGGAAAAACGCTTGAGCATCATAAGTTTTTGCCATGTCAGGGAAAATTTATCTTCGGGCTTACAGTCAAGGAATATAGCATCCTCAGGCATTGTATCCAGAACCCGAATCATATCATTTCCCAGCGATTCATCTGCTACAAGAATTTTACCTGTTTTTTCTGATTTTATTAGCTCAGTGGAAACTAAGTCCTCTGTAAAAAACAGGAAATCCAATCCAGACTGCTCTATCTGCTTTTGATGAATACTGATGTTTCCATCAATAAGACATCCGCAGGGAGTATCAGACATTGCCTTGATTATCTTTTCAACGGCTTTAAGCTCTGCTAATTTCTGAATTGTAAATAAAAAGGCATCGGAAGCATCTGCTATATCAGACACATTTCCGATTTCGGACTGATTTAATCTGGTAATGATAAGCAATCGCGGTTTGCAGTTTTTCTGCACCATTCTGAAACCCATAGGCGGAGGCTCAGATTGTGAAGCCTGTTTTAGTTTATCTATTAAACGACTCATCTTTCCTCCAAAATTGATAGACAGCGATGGAGCCAGCGAGAGGATTCGAACCCCCGACCCGCGCTTTACGAAAGCGCTGCTCTACCATCTGAGCTACGCTGGCTTTCGCTAAAGTATAGCATAAAACGAGTTTTTTAATAAAAGTATTTCAGGACGGTTTATACTTCGCATTTCGGTCTTTGCAACAGAAACGATATGATAGTCGCCCCTTCCACTTGGCTGATATTATGTGAAACAATCAACCACCCCCCGCCATTCAGGTTAGGTAATGACTTGCTGAGATTATTCAATGTCTTGGACACTTTAAGAGTAAAAGCCCGTTGCATCTTGGGGTCGCTATAATCCGGACCCTCGGATAAAATATCTGCTTCAGGCTTGGGGATTACAAATTCAGTTGCTAATGCATATTCGTATGGACTATCCAAATTTCACCCCCTTTCAGTGTTTTATGATTATGATTACTTACATAAGGGGCGTCAACTTTGAGCTGTATTCCCTTTATCATCTTTCAAAACATATAACCTGTTTCGCTTGATAACGGCATAAACAAAGGGTACAATAATCCTGTATAGAGATTAAGGAGTTATTTAATGGAAACCGGTACGTGGAAAGTTAAAACAGGACTCGCTCAGATGCTTAAAGGCGGCGTTATAATGGACGTCATCAACGCCGAACAGGCTAAAATAGCCGAAGCCGCCGGAGCCTGCTCCGTCATGGCTCTGGAAAGAGTCCCTGCAGATATCCGCGCCGCCGGCGGTGTCGCCAGGATGGCTGATATTACCGTCATCGAAGATATTATGAAAGCCGTCTCCATCCCGGTTATGGCAAAGTGCCGTATCGGGCATTTTGTCGAGGCAAGAGTACTCGAGGCTATCGGTATTGATTTTATCGATGAATCGGAGGTCTTAACCCCTGCAGATGAAGCTAATCACGTCTGGAAATTCGACTTCAAAGTCCCCTTCGTCTGTGGTTGCCGCAATCTGGGTGAAGCTTTAAGACGTATCGGCGAAGGCGCCGCTACGATTCGCACAAAGGGCGAGGCCGGCACCGGAAACGTTGTCGAAGCAGTCAGA
>JAQTVR010000172.1 GCA_028706995.1 Dehalococcoidales bacterium | reverse complement strand
GAGGCAATAACAAAAACATCTTCGCTCTGGGGTTAGAAAATTATTAATCTTCTATCTAATTGATTCTTCAAGGATAAAAACATTTTTTATCTCTATTGAAGAACCATTAAAATCTATGATGCCCGAATCACGCATCAATCCCATCTCCCTTGAAAGCGACGGACGGGGTATATTGAGATAATCCGCCAGCTCAAATCTTTTCATTGGTACTGCAAAAACAGTCTTTCCCGTTTGCCTGTACATATCTAAAAAATAACTGCTTACTTTGCCCCTTATACTTTTTGCCGATAGGTGTTCAATCTTTCTGTTTAACGTCAACGTGCGCTCAGAAAGTATTTTCATCATATTCGTAATCAATAAATTATGCGCTGGGCATACACTGGAGCAGTTCCCTGTTATTTTCCCCTGCGGCAAGAAAAGTAAACAACTATCTTCCTGAGTAATAACCGTTATTGTCCAGATCTTGCTATCGGAAAATGCTATCACCTCGCCAAAGACACCACCGGCATTCAGGATTTCCAATATTATTCGGTCCCCATGATAAGACTCCTTGGTCAGTGCAATACTGCCGCTTACTACTATACCGATACCATGGAACGGCTGCCCGTACAAAGCTACGATTTCCCTTTGCTTACATCTTTGTATAACAGGATTCAAACAATTCAGCATGGTATCAAGGGCATCAGGGTTTATGCCACGAAAGAGCAAAGAGGTATTTAATACTTTAATCCATTCATGATACATATTTAATACATCCCTTCCATTTGGTAACACACGTTACCGCTTTTATATTACTATTGTATTACACTATAATCGTCAAAGCAAGAATTACACTAATAAACACCAGAAAAAAATCAGGAGGTATACAAAATGACTGAAATGTTCTGTTTCCAGTGTGAGCAGACTGCCGGAGGTACAGGTTGTACAAAAATTGGAGTCTGCGGGAAAAAACCGGAGGTGGCACAAAAACAAGACAAACTTACATGCGCCCTTGTAGGGTTGGCTCGTGCAGTTAAGGGCAAAAAGCCCACAAAGCACACTGACGAACTGGTAATGCAGGGGCTTTTTGCCACCCTTACCAACGTTAACTTCGACCCGGATCGTATCGATGAATTGAAAAAGCAGGTCGAATCTGAAAAATTCAGGCTAGGTGATGGGCAAGACTACAATCCGAACAACCTGTTCCATGGGGATACCGATATCGTGTCGCTTCGCTCAACCCTGCTCTTCGGATTAAGAGGTATGGCTGCGTATGCATGGCACGCATATATCCTTGGGAAGATTGATAACGAGGTTATATCCTGGCTCTATAAAGGTTTGAGAGCGGTAGGAGAAGAGCACAGCGTTGATGAATGGTTATCTTTGATTTTGGAACTGGGACAGATTAATCTTAAATGTATGGCTTTGCTGGATGAAGCCCATACTTCAACTTTCGGACATCCGGTACCAACTAAAGTAAGCCTGAAAATAGAAAAGGGACCTTTTATAGTCGTTACCGGTCATGACCTATTGGATTTAAAACAACTCTTGGAGCAGACAGAGGGTAAGGGCATTAACATCTATACTCACGGAGAGATGTTACCGGCTCACGGTTATCCCGAATTAAAGAAATACGCCCATCTTAAGGGTAACTATGGTACGGCCTGGCATAATCAGCAAAAGGAGTTTAACAATTTACCCGCACCCATCCTGTATACTACAAATTGTATAATGCCTCCAAAGGATACCTATGCCGATAACATTTTCACAACGGCTGTCGTAGGCTATCCCGGGCTTAAGCACATCCACGAAAAGGATGGGGGAAAGGATTTCTCTCCTGTAATCAATAAAGCCCTACAGCTTAGGGGCTGGGCTGAGGATAAGCAGTTTACCGGTATCAACGAAGGAACAGAAATGACAACCGGCTTTGCTCATAACACTGTAATGGGCGTAGCGGATACATTGATAGCTGCCGTAAAGTCTGGTGCTATTAAACACTTCTTCCTCGTTGGTGGATGCGATGGCGCCAGGGCAGGAAGAAATTATTACACCGAGTTCGTTAAAAAAACGCCGGCGGATACAATTGTTCTTACACTGGCATGCGGTAAATACCGATTTAATGACCTCAACATAGGGGAAATCGGCGGGCTTCCGCGGCTACTGGATATGGGACAGTGTAACGATGCCTATTCCGCTATCAAGATAGCCGTCGCTCTGGCTAATGCCTTTAAATGCGGTGTAAACGATTTGCCGCTTACACTGGTTCTTTCCTGGTATGAACAAAAAGCCGTCTGTATATTGCTGACACTGCTCTCTCTGGGTATCAAGAACATATATCTGGGTCCAACGCTACCGGCATTTATCTCCCCCCATGTATTAAAAGTACTGGTGGACAAATTCGATATCAAGCCGATATCCACGCCGGATGTAGATATGAAAGCCATTCTCGAATGATCGAAAAAAGCAGTACAAGTTTCTTACGTCATCAAATAATTCCATGCCTCACTCTTTGCAGATGAGGCATGGAAGTTTATTAACTGCCGCTTTCGACCAATCATAAGACAAATTATTTCCCTGAATTTGATTGACTCAAATATATATTTATCTTAAACTGTTAATATAAATACTCCCCCCGGAGAAATAATTTGTCACAAATAGAATCTATCGGAAGAGAAGTATCCGACATTATTAAAAAATACGACGCCGACTATATAGAGGCACACCTCGAAGAGACAAGTTCCAGCCATATTGCTTATCGCGGTAAAAAACTGGACTCGATAGATAAAAGCCGTAGCATCGGCGGGAATATACGCGCCAAGGTCAAGGGTGGATGGGGATTTACCAGCTTTAATAATCTAGATGATTTGCCATCCAGGATCGAGCAGGCTATCAGCCAGGCAAGGCTCGTAGCCGATGGCGATATCACCCTGGCACCC
>JAQTVR010000171.1 GCA_028706995.1 Dehalococcoidales bacterium | reverse complement strand
GTAGATGTTATTTTCGATTCGCTGATACTACCTGAAAATGATAACTGGCGGGAATGCTGGTTTATGAAAAACTCTCATTTGCCGGAATATAGCATTGAAACCGCGCTCAAGTTTTCAGAGGTCAAGGAAAAATTCGCCGCTTTGCTGACGGCACCGGTAACCGCCTATAACCTGTCGTATGACCGTCGTGTTATGCGCCGGCATGGTCTACCGATTGAAAACGTTTGGCCGTGTCTCATGCAGACATGTACGCCGATCCTTAAACTGCCCGGATACTACAACGATTACAAATACCCTAAGTTTTCCGAGGCATGGCATTACTTTTTTCCGGACCTGCCGTTTGTCGAAAGACACCGGGCGGCCTGGGACGTTTTACACGAAGCAAAACTAGCGTATCTATTGTACCAGCAGGGATTTTTGAAAGGGCGTTAATAGCCCTGCACGGAGTGTCACCGGCAGGGGCCTCCTGTATATAGCGGCGCCGGCCCGGACACCGGCGCCGCAAGTTAACCAGTGAAGGGGAACTATGGCTAATCCTCAACCTGATAATAATGGATTACAAGTTATCTCAAAGCCAATTGTCGAAGATATAATTGGCGGATATAAATTCCTTTGGTGTGAGGGAAAAGAGCAGGTATTTAGCGCTTATTTAAAACACATATACCAGAATGGCGGCAAGGCTATTTACGCTGAAGTTACTATCGAGCACGAATTTGAAGAGTTCCCAAAGCTAGCCAATCACCGTTTTAACCTGCTCTCCACCCGGGCGCGAACCGACCTGACAAAACGCATGGAGGCTCTACAACTCCCCTTCGAAATAAACTGGACTGATTTAGTAGAGCAAATCTGCACACAAACAATAGATCGATTACGGCTTGGGGAACCCGTAAAAACCTATTGGGTAGATTATCAAGATGAAATGGAACCCCCGGAATATCTGTTGAAGCCATTCATATTGAAGGGCGTTCCAAACGTTCTCTTCGGTGAGAAGGGAGTTCGCAAAAGCGGCTTAACGTTGCTAATTGCCGCTTGCCTTGGTGTGCCATGGACCGATAACCCCTTGGGATTAAAGGTGCCAATTCGTCCCGTAAAATCTTTGATACTGGATTGGGAGACAGAGTTCGATATAATCAAGTACGAGGCTCGCAGACTACAAAAAGGCATGAACATGCCGACCTTCCCGATAAATTACCGCCGATGCAGCCTTCCGCTAACTGAAGACCTTGACCAAATACAACAGCACGTTGCCGATACTGAGGCTGATATTTTATTTATTGACAGTCTGGGAGCTGCTGCCGGTGGAGAACTGAATAAGCCCGATATAGCTCTTAATTTCTTTTCCGCTCTTCGCTCATTGAAAAAAACATCGTGGATTATCGCACAGACAAGCAAAGGGGAGGGCACCGATAAAAGGAGCATTTTTGGCTCTACTTATTTCACCTATTACGCACGCTCAATATTCGAAATAACGAGGTCAGATAGTGATTTCGCTGGTAACGAGATGCACATAGGCGTATTTCATCGATGGTGTAACCTGGCTAAACTGAATGATCCGTTGGGTATCTCTGTTAAGTTTAGTGAAACAGGCGATAGTGTATCGATGGAAAAAGAAGAATTGAGTATTGTCGACTTCATGAGCAAGGTGTCAACATCACAAAAAATAGTTGAGATATTAAAACGCTCACCAAAGACAACCGAAGAATTAGTCAACCTTACTGGACTAAAGAGAAATACTATCGACAAGGCCATGGAAAGATTACGGGTTAAAAAACAGATTATCAGGTCAGGAGATGGTGAAAAATGGGGATTAATAACCCGAAATTATGAACCATCTGACAATCATATGACAAGGGGGGTGTCAGATGATTAAAACGAATCTAATTTACCCATCTGACATGTCATATGACAAGTATTGCTGAATCTATATGACAAAGTGGGGGATATATATACGTAGTATATATCCCACTGTCAGATTGTCAGTCATATAGTCCCAATTGTTAAGGAGAAAATATGTTAGAAAAAGAACTTAGGGAAAAATTAAAAAACGCAAAAAATAATCCCGATGGCATTTATTCTATTTCCGGGGGAGATCTATACTACGCATATTTTTTAGGCCGCAAGGATTACGCTATTCAGATCTCGCAGTCGATTGAAAAGTTGATGAGTGATAAAAAAGAGCTCGTAAAGGGGGAACTATGAAAGCATTATCAATCAAACAGCCCTGGGCATGGTTGATTTGCCGGGGTTTTAAAGACGTTGAGAACCGGCCGTGGAAGATTAACGCAAAAGGTTACAGCCCGAAAGCCTGTACTATCGACCTGCCGGCCCGGGTATACGTACATACCTGCAAGCAAATGGATTTTGATGGATTGATGAGTATTATTACCGGAGATTTTGGAGACTTATCGTTAAAACAACGAAAATGGCTTAACAATAACGAACTAATCATTGAGCAAATGTGCGGTGCCCTGATAGGCGAGGTCGATATCGTTGACTGTGCGAAAGACAGTAAGAGTCCCTGGGCGGCAGCCGGACAATATCAATTCATGCTTAAAAACCCAGTACTGTACGACAAGCCTATTCCTTACAAAGGCCATCTTGGGTTCTTCGAGGTGAAGCTATGAGTGCTAATACAGGCCAAAGAGGGAAAAACCAAAAAGGCGAATTAAACCCTAATTGGAAGGGAGGTAGATTTCGAACTGAGAAAGGATATATCAGTATTCGGATGCCAGATCATCCCAATGCCGGGAAGGATGGACGTATTTTTGAGCACATTTTAGTCATGGAGAAAATGATAGGTCGATATCTTCTTCCTGATGAGCGGGTCCATCATAAAGGCACGAAATATCCGATTGGGAGCTATGAGGACAAAGGCGATAATCGGCCTGATAATCTTGAACTTGTCTTACATGGTAAACACACTACGCTTCATTGGACTGGACGGCAAC
>JAQTVR010000170.1 GCA_028706995.1 Dehalococcoidales bacterium | reverse complement strand
AGATAGGCTATACAGAGTACTTGCGAGTTTGTCTATATCATTTTCAATGAGTTCACTGCCGCTGATAAAGTGCATCACCTGGTAGATATACTCGCCTGTATATTTCGTAGTTTGCCGGTCTACTACAGGCTCACGGGAAATTTGTGCATGGGGCAATTTCAGATATACTGTATTGCTATCGGTGATACGAAAAGCCTCTTCGATTTCACCGCGGCTTATTTCAGGAGGGGCGATAAGTTTGCCCTTAACCAGAAACGGCACACGGATAACGCTGTCCTTATTGAATAATAATGACTTATCCATCGCTTATCCTTCTCATTATCTTAAGCTGGAAACGACCCCATGATGCCTCCGCATCCCTTTACCTCGCTGCCGGGCATTCGTCCAATTTCCAGCAGTGAAGGCCCGCATAAGCCGCATTTACAATCGGATGTAACCATGCGCACAAAATCGTTACTTATAATAAAACCAGGATGGGAAGAAGCCAGCGTATCCATAAATCCGAAAGCACCGCTTATATCGTCGCCTTCTAGCGGATTCAATGCGTTATCGAAGATAACCGGTTCGATGACAGGCGGTATATGGAAGCGGCCGTGTTCACAACGCAGTGTAAGAGCGCTGGTTTCCGTCATCGAGTATCCCTCCAATATCATTTCCGGTTTAAGGGCCAAAGTATCGGTGACCATATTTACAAGAGCATCCCGGTTTATTGCTTCACCTGTGAAGGATTTCCAGCCGCCCCCGATTAGAGCTATACTTCCTTCTTTCAAACGGAGTTTACGGTTGTTAGCCGATGCTATATCGCAAAGCTCTTTGAATTGATAAGGCGCTCCGAAAATAAGGATCTTTTGCCCTTTGCTGATCGACCTGTCTATATTCTCCAGGAGTTTTAAATAATTTTCTTCCCGCTGTCCAATCAATTTTCTTCGGAGGGTCTCAGTCATATCTCTTTCATCATCCGTTGCAGCTCCGCGGCGCAGGCAGCGCAGGGCAGTGCCTGTCATATCGAAATCGTAGAGAAAATAATGATCATGAAAGATGGGGATTAATTCCCCGATCAGAACCTGGTTGCCCATTCGTCCGTTTCTGAAACCCAGGAAGGCGGCGTCGTAATCGGAAAGCATTTTGGATGCTATGTTTACAAGGCTGCCGGTAGGCATGAACTGAAGGGCTGCCAGCAAAAATTGGTTAGGAGAGCTATTACCTGTCATCCGGTGCCAGAGCAGGGGGGCTAGATAAGAAATATTGGCTGTTTGCGACAGTTCCCAGTCTTCATCATTACGAGGCACGAAGGAGAAAGAGCCGGATGTCCCGGAACTGTATACGACATTTATGCCGAGCGTGCCGAGGCGTTCTATCCAGTCGTCAATCGATTTTACTCCCGACATGCCGCCGTCGATGCGCTTGTGGTAGATACCGGAGAGCCAGTTATTCATCTTGGTGTAGTCGTTAGTATCGAGCCATTTTTGTTCGTAACTTTTGAAGATATCTGAAGACAGCATCAGTTTTTTCTTGATGGTTTCGATATCGCTGTCTCTATCGCAGCCTTCTTCTGCTGCAAACTTACAGTAAACCGGGATGTTTTCCATGTAATATCGATGATTTAGAAGAACGGCTTCCCGGCGTAAAGCTTGAGTTTCCGATAGATTAAATCCCATTCCGGATGCCCACGACCGGGATGCTTTTATAAGGCTGTTCTGGATATCTCTCAATCGATTTATCATTGTAATACCGGGTAAGTATTAATGCTTATGATACTCGCATAATATTCCATTGGCAATTTACGGCTCATTTTATCGGATAATGACCGGCACCTAATTGGAGCTTCTTATGGATAGGGGGAGTAATTTAGCGCCGGCTGCGGTCGTAGATGATTCTATTGAAAAGAACTGTTCTCAAACTTAGCTTATTTTTCAAATCCTCGTTTAAGCCTGCTGTCAACCGGCGGATTATTATTAATACCAATAAAACGGTAAAACCGATAACTATCTCTATAGGTTTACCGAGCAAAAAACTGGCAATCGGCAATATGAGGAAGCCGATAATGACACCTATCGGCAGCGCATTGCTCTGTCCTGCTCCCGTTCTGAAACTTTTTCCCATGGATTGGCCTTTAATATTCAGTAACTTAACCAGCTTGGAAATTAAGCCGAATAAAACGGGTATCAATGCAATAAGCAACGACTGATATGCCAGCGCCAGAGACATTCCTAAACCGGTAGTGTTGCCTTTCTCACCATCGAATTTCGAGAAAACAGGCCACATTTGTCCTGCTACCGCTGCAAGGCCGCAGGCGACGATAATCGACAGGTCCAATCCCAGCGCTTTTGCGATCCAGATGGCGAGTGCTCCTTTCAGGACATCTATGGAGATGCCGAATAGTCCCCAGGCAGGTCCCGCTCCTTGCCACAGGTTCATATGCAGGTCGCCGGTTGTATTTAGCTTGTGTAATTTACATAATAAATAAAGCTGTGGAAAAGCCCCGATAAAATAAGAAATTATGATGAATATTATATTTAAAAGCATCTTATAAAGAATCTAACCTTTCCCTGAGTAGGAGGCATTATTTCCGGGTTCATTTTACATTATCGGGGTTTTAATAACAATATGAGAAAGAATATTTCTTGACAACTACCGAAGCCAAGTATACCATATTAAGTATATCAAATGAGTATACATTTAGGGGGTGTGATATGAAACTATCGACCAGGGCGAGATATGGAAGCAGGGCTCTATTGGATGTTGCTCTTCATGGAGAGGGTAGCCCGATGTTCCTTAGGGATATTGCTCAGAGAGAGCAGATTTCATTGCAGTACCTGGAACACCTGGTTACTCCCCTGATAGCCGCAGGGATTTTGCGCAGCCAGCGGGGTGCCAAGGGAGGTGTAATGCTGGCAAGACCTGCCTCGGAGATAAAGTTAAGTGAAATAGTCAACATTCTCGAGGGAACTA
>JAQTVR010000025.1 GCA_028706995.1 Dehalococcoidales bacterium | reverse complement strand
TTATTCTTAAAAGATAATCGGCAATTCTCGTTGGGAACATACCGTACCCTATTCTTAATCCGGCAAGTCCGGCCCATTTGCTGAAGGTCCTGAGAACCATTAGATTTTTATATTTACACACCATGAAAGCCATCGTTTCACCGGTAAATTCATAATAGGCTTCATCAACCAGAGTAGGCAATCCAATATCCAAGACTTCTAGGATGTCATTTTTGGGCATTAAAGTTCCGGTAGGATTATTTGGCGTGGCTAAGAGTATCAGCTTGGTTTTAGGGGTAACCGCTTTCTTTACGGCCTTAACGTCTACCATGAAGTTTTCATCTCTTAGTACGTTCACGGTGATGCCATCTACAAGGTTTACAAAGAACTGGAACATGGCAAAAGTAGGGATACAGTTAATTACTTCATCACCCTTCGAAACGAAAAGCCTCATTAAAAGGTCTATAAGCTGGTCGCTCCCGGCACTGGCAACGATATGCTCCGCTGATACCCCTGTATATTCCTGCAAGTGTTTTCTTAACTCCTGCTGCCCGGCATCAGGATAGATGTGTACGGCAGAAAAATTAGATAAAGCCCGCTTTACCCTGGGCGAACAACCATACGGATTTTCATTAGCGTCCATTTTAACGATTTTTTCCACCGGAACATCTATTTTGCCTTTGAGCGTTTCTGGGGATTTACTGGCAGCGTAGCCTCCAAAGCCGACAAGTTCCGGGCGGACAAATTTTTCAATTCCTTCATCAGACATACTTATTACCTTCTACTTCGATTATCTTATAACCTTATATCGATCGTTCGCCAGTGCGCTTGTAATCCTTCAGCCTTTGCAATGGTCATCGCTACCGGCCCTAGCTTTTCCAGGCTATCTTTGCTGACCTTAACCAGGTTAGTATACTTAATAAAATCGGATATGTTGAGCGGAGAGCCGAACCGTGCAGTTCCACCGGTGGGTAAAGCATGGCTTGGCCCTGCAACATAATCTCCCATTGCCACTGTCGGCGCATAGCCATAGAATATACACCCGGCATTCGTTATTTTATTAAGATATGATTCCGCATTTTTCATATCCAGGCACAGGTGTTCAGGCGCATATATATTCGAAAGCTCTATAGCTTCATCGATACTGTCCACAATTGCTATGACGCCGTTATTTGCCAGTGATTCGGAGGCTATTTTAGTTCTATTTAATTCAAGCAGCTGGTTTTCCACTTCTCTATTTATAGCTGCTGCCAGTGACGGCGAATCGGTCAATACTGTCACCGAAGCCAGCGTATCATGTTCCGCCTGAGCCAGCACCTCGGCAGCCACATATCTTGCTTTGGCCTTTATATCGGCGATGATAACTACCTCGCTGGGCCCCTGCAGACCGTCTATATCGACCACGCCGTAAACCAGTTTTTTTGCCAGCATAACGAATATATTGCCGGGCCCGCATATCTTGTCCACTCCGGGTACCGTTTCGGTGCCGTAAGCAAGAGCCGCAATCGCCTGAGCCCCTCCAATACAGTATACATTATCGACATCGGCGATATGTGCAGCCGCCAGCGTGACCGGGGGCACCTTGCCGTCCTTGCCCGGAGGAGTGACCAGGATAACCTGTTTAACGCCGGCAACCCTGGCCGGAATAGCTGTCATCAGCACTGTCGAAGGATAGCTGGCGGTTCCGCCGGGTGCATACACGCCAACCCTGTTAAGTGGACGGGCTATGGTTCCTTTTCCCATATTAGCTATACCACTCAGTAATCCATCCCTTTGAGTTATATGAAAAGAGCGTACCTGCTCTGCGGCAATTTCAAGAGCCTGTAGCAGGTCACCGTCTATCTGGTAATGGGCTTCGCTTATCTCTCTTTTGGATACCTCGATTGCATGCAGCTTTATTTTATCGATCTTCGAGGTATATTCGAGAATTGAATTATCACCGTTTTTACGAACGTCATTTACGATACGCTTTACCACTTGCTCGGGGTCTTCGGTCCCGAACATATCTAAAAGACGGCTTTTCATTGAGGGCGATATAATATAATCGGCAGATGCCACCTGCCTTGAAAGCAGGGCTTTAGCTTCGTTAAAACCATTGACGATTTTCATATCAGGTCGCCTCCATGGCGTTCTTAAGCGCCTTTACCAGGTCTTCCATTCTTTTAATCTTAACAGGGTTGTTTATCTTCCTGGTGCTGCCTATAAGACAGGCAGTTGATTCGAATAATTTATCTATTATTCTCAGGTTGTGCCGCGCTATGGTACCGCCGGTCTCGGTATTCTCGATCAACAAATCCGCATCCTCCGGCAGGAAACCTTCGGTGGCTCCCCACGTTGGAATAATTCGATACCGGTCGATACGGTTATCCCTTACGTAGCGATCAGCTATATTTGTGTACTCAGTAGCCACGCGACAGGTTATTTGGTTACGGCTGCAATACTGCCACCACTCGGAAATGTTTTCTATTGGGAGGTTCTGGTCTATTACCGCCACAATTTTCACCCACCCATATTTAAGATCTAATACCTCTTCTATAGGACTATTCGGAAACTGGTATTTATGGTCGATAAGCCAGTCCCTGCCTGTAATGGCAAGGTCGAAGTTGCCGTTGGCTATTTGTAACGGCATATCCTGGGGTCTTATCACCTTTATAAAATACCCTTCCATGTTACTTGTCGGTCTACGATTTTCGGTTTGTGACGGATAATCATCAACCTTAATTCCAACCTTATCGAAAATGCGGCAGACATGGGATTGCTGGTGTCCATCCGGCAGGGCTAATCTTACAACATCATCGGAGATCTTAGTATATGATTTCTTTTCCGGTTTCTCCATTGTCTTAATAATGCTGAAAGACTTCGGAAATTCACGTACTGAATTTATATTACAGGTTAAGGATGATAGAATATCGGCCATGTCCTTAGATTTCAGGCTATTACTATTAGCAATAAGATATGCCCTGAAGTCAACAACCTTGCATACAGGCACAAGCCCCACATCCAGTATCTCTTTCTCCGATTTCCTTGGTAAAAGAACGATTTCGGCATCCTCCGGCGGATATGCCTCAGCCCCTCCCCACAACGGAAAAATACTGAAATGTTTTAACCGCAATTTTTCTGCCAGCGCTTCCGCCAGGTTAGGATATTCACCGGCTATACGGGTATTGCTTTTTCTCTTTGTCAGCTTTTCCAGGTTGGACAGCTCTCCGGGTAGAGCAGCGGCATATAGCGCCCCTTCTCCATAACCCAGGTCTGCTATTTTGACCGCAGTGCTGCTAGAATATTTAACCAGAAGTTCTTCTGTCCAGTCCAACCCACATATACCCAGGTCATAATTACCGATCGCTACCTGTATCGGAATATCTTTTTCCTGTAAAACTTTAATATTTACATCAGGGAATTTACTGGATTTTAAACGATAATAGCGTAACTTTTCATTATATCCATCGACTCCCCACCCAGTAGATTCGAGAAGGGCAGCAGTATCAGACAAAAGACGCCCCTTGGGTAATGCAATATTAAGCGACATCTTCTGCACATCCTAACACTCTTAAAATATCTTCGGCGTTATCGGTAACCGACTTCTGTCCACTGCTTTTATCGGTCAGAGAAAACACAGGGTTACAGCCCTGGATCTCCAGCAGCCAGCCATATTCAGAGACTTGTTCTTCATCAAGGGCCAACTCGATAGCGAAACCAAAGTCACGTAGAATTTCGGCTATACTAAAGCCTGTATTTAACGCATCGGGTTGGATTTTAACGGTAATTCTATTCGTTTCGAATTCTGCCATCGCTTCTGAGTCTATAAGCTTCATCAATTGGTCCATGTATAAAGCAAATCCGGCTGCAGGTATAGCTTTACCGCCCATTTGCGGGATTAATGCATCATACCGCCCCCCACCACCTATAACAGTCTGTCCGATAGAAAGGTGGAAGATAAGACCCGTGTAGTATTCGAATCCTTTTCCCGAGGCTAAATCGATCCTATAATCGACTTCAAGCTTTTCCAGTTTCTCCAGGACACTGATAAAATTATCAAGGTATACGGATAGTTTTTCCATATTTCTGGAGGTAAGCGCCTTTATATTCTTAAGAAAGCCGGACGATTTTCCCTTTAATCTCAGCAGAAGGGTTATAGCTTCTGCAGTATCGGGTTTTTCAGCTTTAATCTTATCCAGCGCTTCAATATCGCCTTCAAGTATGCGCAAGAAGATACCCGTTTTTTCTTCCGGGCTTAACTCCAGGCTATCCAGTAATGCCTTGATCAAACCGGCATGTGAAATCTTTATTTTTATATCCGAGAGTCCAAGTTGTCTCAAGACATCTAATGATAGAGATACCAGTTCGACATCGGCAATAGCAGAATTGACACCGATAAGTTCGGCGCCACATTGCCATCTTTCCCTGGACTTTTTGCCGGTTTCTTCGAACATAAAAACGTTAGTTACATAGAAAAGACGGGATAATCCTTTCTTCTTATTATCGATATAATACCTTGCCGCGGGTATTGTGCCATCCGGTTTTAATACGACTCTTTCTCCGCTCCACCCATCCCAGTCAAGGAATGAATAAACCCTGCCCAACATATTCGGAGTCAGAGTGCCTATGGATGTAAACAGATAAAGATACTCCAGGGTCGGGGTTCTTATCTCATCATAACCCCAACCCTGGCAACAATCACGAAAGACATCCTCTACTAAACGAAAAGCCCGCATTTCCCCGGGTGACAGGTCACTAAATCCTTTACATCTTTCTGCTTTCATATTTAATCCTTAATCTTAATTTGTAAATTCTACAATAAAAATTGATATATATACAACTCTACCATTCGTATAAAACCTGTTGAAGTTGTTCAATATTCGGTTTATACTTTAGACATACTGATTTAATCTATCTAATCATTCACATATAATCCTTGTACAAGGAGGGTTTGGATTTTTTAGTGGATATATGGCTGATTTTCATTATAGTAGTTATTTCCGTCTTTTTGCTTATTTTTGTTATCGACCGAATCGTCATTGCACATAAAAGACAGGCAACGACCGGAAGAGAAGACCTTTTAGGTAAATCTGTAATTGTCCGTAAGACGCTTGATCCCGAGGGTACGGTATTTTACGAAGGAGAGATCTGGCAGGCAGTAATCGATAAAGGAGTAGCCGAATCAGGGGAATACGTTATCATAAAAAATTCCGATGGTCTGAAACTTTACGTTTCAAAAAATAATGAAGGAGGAAGCTAATGGATCTGTACACTATTATTATAGTCCTAGTCATTGTTCTTTTCATCATCTCATTATCGGTTAAGGTCGTTTCCGAATATGAAAGGGGTGTTATTTTCCGGCTGGGGAGATTGATCGGCGCAAAAGGGCCTGGTTTATTCTTTATCATTCCTTTTGTCGACCGCATGGTAAAGGTGGATCTGCGCGTTGTAACTATGGATGTTCCGTCACAGGAAGTAATTACTAAAGATAATGTTACTGTAAGGGTGAATGCGGTTGTTTATTTCAGGGTTGTCGATCCTGAGGCTTCTGTAGTAAAAGTCCTGGATCATATCAGAGCTACTTCCCAGATTTCACAGACGACACTGCGAAACGTTCTCGGTCAATCCGAACTGGATGAGTTATTGGCTAAAAGAGAAAAGCTTAATCAAACACTGCAGTCAATCATCGATGAGCATACCGACCCCTGGGGCGTAAAGGTCAGCACTGTCGAGATAAAAGAAGTGGAGCTACCTGAAACGATGAGACGTTCAATGGCCGCCCAGGCGGAAGCGGAAAGAGAGAGACGCGCCAAGATAATACATGCCGAGGGTGAATATCAGGCATCGGAAAAATTAGCGCAGGCAGCTACAATAATAGCCAAGGAACCTGTAACATTGCAATTGCGTTATTTGCAAACGCTCACTGATATAGCCTCTGAGAAGAATAGCACTTTGATATTCCCGATTCCTATTGACCTGATAAGTATGTTTATGAAGAAAGGCGAAAAATAGATTAGCTAATATATTATGTGAATTTAAGGGGATGTTATCTTATTTTACCAGGGTAACATCCCCTGCTGAAAAATTAACCAGTTTACCATCGGGTAGAAGGAGTATTAAGCTCCCGTCTTTCGATACTGATTTGACTGTACCTTCATAAATATTTTCACCGGATTTGGCACAGACCTTTTTGCCAATGGTATCCATATTATCAAGCCACTCTTTATGAACCGCATCACTGTTCCTGGATAAAAGATATAATTTCTCGGTTTCAACGAGCAAGTTCCTGATTATATCCAGGCGCGAGACATATTCCCTCTTCTCATCTGACAAACTGGTAGCAATAGGAGCTATCTCAGCATAATCTCTTGTATTAAGATTTACATTTATACCGATACCAATCACAGCATAGCTGACATTTTTATTATTTATGGCGCTTTCTATAAGAATACCGCAAACTTTCTTCCCTTTTATTAAAACATCGTTGGGCCATTTAATAGAGGCTTTAATTCCGGTAACCCTTCTAATTGTATGCAGCATAGCCAGTGAAGCTACCATGACCAGAGACGACAAATGCTTGATATCAGGATAAAGAATGATGGATAGAGTAACGCAGCCCTTCGGTGATATCCAACCTCTTTCCAGCCGCCCTCTCCCCGAGGTTTGTTCCTCGGCGATTATGACAGTTCCCTCAATGACCTTGTTCATAGCAGCAATTTTGGCGATTTCCATGGTCGATGCAAGCTGCGGATAGACAACAATACTTTGCCCGATAAAATGAGTACCTAATTTATTGGTGACGTTTTCAACTGATAAGATGTCTTTCACCATAAAAATTTCCCCCAATCAGATTATAGAATAAATCAGATCATCTTTTCTAATCTATCGGGATGACTGCTTCTTAATAACGCTTCTTCTCTGGATACTAATTTATGTTTAACAAATTCCGCCAGGCAGTTATCCAGCGTCTGCATTCCCAGAGCACTATTTAACTGCATGATACTCGCAAGTTCGAAGGTTTTTCCCTCGCGTATTAAATTCCTTACTGCAGGATTGGCAAGTAGTATTTCAAAAGCCCCGATTCGTCCCTTTGTTTGCAGCCTAGGTAACAGTGCCTGTGATATTATCGCTACAAGCACCTGTGAAAATTGAAGCCTGATCTGAGGTTGCTGATCCGATGGATACATATCGATCACACGGTCAACGGTTTGCGAAGCATCGACAGTATGTAATGTCGCCAGAACAAGGTGCCCCGTTTCAGCAGCCCTGAGGGCAGTAGTTACAGTCGGCAGGTCTCGCATTTCACCGACAACAATAACATCCGGGTCATGCCTGAGTGCATGGATCAAAGCAATATCGAATGAGTTCGTATCGTCTCCAAGATCTCGTTGGGCTATAAGGCATTTCTTGTTCGAGTGTAAATATTCAATAGGATCTTCTATTGTAATGACATTCCTTCTCATCGTATCATTCAAGTGGTCGATCATAGCTGCCATAGTCGTTGATTTCCCGCTACCGGTCGGCCCGGTAACTAAAATCAGTCCTCTGGGTTTTTGCACAAGTTGTTTACAAAGCTGGGGTAATTGCAATTGGTCAATAGTAAATATTTTAAATGGGACCGACCTGAAAGCCAGGCTTATCGTTCCTCTTTGCCTAAGTACACTAACCCTGAAACGTGCTAATCCCGGAATACTGTAAGCGAAATCCAATTCCTTCGTTTTATAGAATACCTCTCTCTGTTCCGGTGTAGTTACGTGCTCGAATGCCGATTCCACTTCCTTTATAGAAGAAACTGGTAAGTCCTCCTGAACGATCAACTCTCCATCGATACGTAATACCGGTGGGCTAAATACCCTGACATGCAGGTCTGATGCTAATTTTTTTACCATTAAATCCAGCAGATAACCTATATCCATTGACATCTCCAAACAATAGCTTATTTATAGATTATAATACCACAATAATATTTTTATCAATGGCCTGAGCAAATCAATATTAATATAAAAAAGTACTATTTGACTATTATCAAGTTGAGGTATTAAATTACCGAGACGGTGTTACCTGAAACCGGCAGGCATAGGCAAAGCTATAAAACGATTGACAAGTTATTCTTTTGAGATTATCATTTACATATTTACCGTAATTTTATTTGAGCAAAATCAATATTTATGACCTGTACGAGGAGTCCAAACCATGCCCAAAACGATCGAAGAAATAAATGAAAAGATACGCAAGGGGAACGCCGTAGTTGTTAATGCTGAAGAGATAATCGGTATTGCCAAAGAAAAAGGCATTAAAAAGACGGCACAGGAAGTCGATGTAGTGACAACAGGCACCTTTGGCCCCATGTGTTCCTCCGGCGCTTTTATAAATATCGGGCACTCCAATCCGCGTATAAAACTCGGCGGAGGCAGGGTATATCTTGATGATGTTCAGACTTATGCCGCGTTAGCGGCAGCAGACCTTTTCATCGGAGCCAATGCCCTGCCTGATGATGACCCGAGAAACAGGATCTATCCCGGAGAATTTAACTTCGGCGGCGGACATGTTATTGAAAAATTGGTGGACGGAAAAGATATTCGCCTGACTGCTACCGCTTATGGAACAGACTGCTATCCGAGAAAGAAACTGGAAACATGGATAAATATAAAAGATGTAAATGAGGCGGTCTTGTTTAATCCACGAAATGCCTATCAAAACTATAATGTAGCCGTTAACCTGTCAAATAAAATTATTTATACATACATGGGAATATTGAAACCCAATATGGGGAATGCCAATTATTCGACCTCAGGACAATTATCACCGCTTTTTAATGATCCGTACTATAAGACTATAGGAATAGGTATTAAAGTATTCTTAGGCGGTGGTATCGGATTTGTTGCCTGGCAGGGAACACAGCATAATCCCGCGGCGCCAAGGACGGAGCGCGGTGTTCCTACAAGAGGTGCGGGTACTCTTGCCTTGATAGGTGATATGAAGCAAATGAGTTCCGATTGGTTAATAGGTACCAGTATGCTGGGCTACGGATGTACCCTTACCGTCGGAGTCGGGATACCCATACCTGTATTATCGGAAGAGATGCTCGAATATACTACGGTAACGGATGCCGATATACTGGCTCCGGTTATCGATTATTCGTCAGCCTATCCGCACATGGAAACAGAGATTTTAGCTGAAGTTAGCTATGCGCAGTTAAAGAGCGGCTGGATCGTAATCCGGGGTAAACAGATACCTACCGCATCCTTATCCAGTTACTCGCGTGCCATTAAGATCTCCAATATATTAAAAGAATGGATACAAAATGGCAAGTTTCTGCTGACTCAGCCGGTAGAAGCTCTCCCCGGAATAGATTCGGGTATAAAACCAAAACCGCTGAAGGAACGTCCCATAGTTGAATAATATCCATTAAAGGTTTGAGTGATATCAGATAAAGTGAGGAATCCTTAATGATAGTTTCTAAGAAGATAGTTTTACATTTCCCCGGCCGCTTGGTGGAAAGGCCTATAGTATATCACCTTATAAAGGATTATGACCTTGAATTTAATATCATGAAGGCGTCTATAATTCCAGATGAAGAAGGATTAATGGTTATCGAACTGCGCGGAAACCAGGTAAATTATGATAAGGGAATTAAATTCCTTAAAGATACCGGCGTCAGAATTCAATCACTGGGACAAAATGTACTTCGTAATGAATCGCGCTGCACTCACTGCGGGGCATGTATCACCGTTTGCCCTACCAGGGCTTTTAAACTGGACACCGAAACCCGCCTTATCTCTTTTGATGATACCAAGTGTATTGCCTGTGGATTATGCCTGAAAGCATGCCCACTCCGGGCGATGGAATTGCATTTCTAAAATTATGTATGAACCAAGAACTTACAGACACTGGGTCCAAGAACAAAATCTGATCTCTTTCAATGTAATTATAAAAGAGACCGATTTATACATCCGGGCATCGTCAAACCTTAGAAATGAAACGTTCCAATTAGTCGGTAAATATCGTGAGCAGATCGAAAGATACATGCATAAATATCCATTATTTGCCACCTCTCTTGAACCCATAACTATTGATAAAGATAGTCCGCAAATCGTTAAAGAAATGGCAGATGCCTCTGCAAATTTTAATGTCGGACCTATGGCTACGATTGCCGGTGCTATTGCCCAGTTCGTTGGCAATGAACTGTTGGCTTATTCCCCGGAGATAATTATCGAAAATGGCGGTGATATATTCCTTAAGAGCCAAAAAGACAGAATTATCGGTATATATGCAGGAAAATCTCCTCTGAGCGAAAGATTCGGCCTGGAAATACCGGGTGAAGGGACATCAATGGGTATATGCACATCTTCCGGAACGGTAGGCCATTCACTTAGCTTTGGTAAAGCCGATGCCGCAGTAGTAGTCGCCGAATCTGCACTGCTGGCTGACGCTGCCGCCACGGCTATTGGTAACATAGTATCTTCTGTTAACGATATTAATAATGGATTGGATTACGCCCGGGACAGTAAAATACTCAAAGGGGTAGTTATTATTAAGGACGATAAGATGGGTATATGGGGGAATATAAAAATATGCGAGATCCCCCGTTAACATGTTAAATATTTTTTAAAACAATCAGTTATCTTATAATATATTTAAATCTAACAATGCCAGGAGTGACCTTGAATAACGAGATACGAATAGTGCCATCTATTTTAACCGATAGCCCTGAAACACTAAGGTGTATGCTCTATGAATCGGAGAAATTTACCGACTTCGTACAGATCGATATTATGGATGGATGGTTCGTGCCGTCACTCAGTATTACTGCAATACATATCTTCCAAATAAAGACAATGTTAAAATGGGAAGCACACCTGATGGTAAAAGACCCTGAAAATTATATAAAGGATTTCAGTAAAGCAGGGGCTCAACGGTTAATTTTTCACTATGAGGCAGCACAGTCTCCCGCAAGCATAATTATAAAAATCAAGGAACATGGATTAAAAGCCGGTATAGCTATAAATCCCGAAACTGCTATATCCGAAATATATCCCCTGATAGATATGTTGGATTGCGTTTATTTTATGTCGGTTCACCCGGGTTTTTACGGAAGTAAATTTTTACCGGAGGTGCTACCTAAAATTACTGAATTTCATAAGCTCTATCCCGGCATCGAAACCGGCATGGACGGCGGAATAAAAGAGAACAATATTTCACTTGTCGCCAGAACAGGAGTAAACTCAATTTGTGTCGGAAGCGCCATCTTTTGCCAAAAAGATCCAACGGAGAGTTATCGCCATCTTGAAGCCCTGGCACAGGGCGATCTATAACTGGATATATGCCTGGTTAAATCTTAATCCTTCCTGAGCAAGCGTAAAGCTTCAGATACAACCCTGTCAGCGGTAAAACCGAACTGTTCATACAGAATATCGGATGGCGCCGAAGCCCCGAACCGATCAATGCCAATGGCTATTCCTTCGGTGCCTACATATCGTTCCCAGCCAAAGATAGTGGCCGCTTCAATTGAAATCCGCGCCTTTATAACCGGTGGAAGCACCGTATCCCTATATTCCCTGGTTTGCGCCTCAAATAGCTCCCAGGATGGCAACGAGACGACACGAGAGTTAATCCCGCGCTCACTTAACATTTTCCCCGCTTTCAGGGCAATGTGTACCTCAGAACCTGTCCCGATGAGGATTATTTCCGGGTTTTCGGAGGCCTGCCATAAGATATACCCACCATTTTTTACACCGCTGGCAGAAGCAACTGTTTGTCTATCAATAACAGGTAGCTTTTGGCGTGTAAGAACCAAAGCGGTCGGATTATTGCGATTATTTATAGCTA
>JAQTVR010000169.1 GCA_028706995.1 Dehalococcoidales bacterium | reverse complement strand
TTACGGGCGGTGAAGAATTCATAAAAAAATGAGTCGATGCCCATTTGATCATCGACCGTCAAAATTTTACAGATTGTTTTCGGTTTTTCAGCCATAATCCCCTTTACGATGGAGCGGGAGATGGGAATCGAACCCACGTAGGTAGCTTGGAAGGCTACTGCACTACCATTGTGCTACTCCCGCGTGTTGTAGCTTGCCCCGAACGATAGCTTTATAGTGTACTGACTATTTTAAAAGGTATCGTTCGGGGTCCCGAAACATACCTTTAAAAACATGTAGAACACGATTAAAGTTATGTTTCGGGAGAAGGCTCGTGTTCTACCATTGAACTACTCCCGCATTTAATAGTTATTATTAGTATTTAATAATACCATAAAAACAGGGACACATCCAATTATTTTTATTATAATACTGATTGATTGAGGCGGGTATTAAGCCGACCAGAGTGTTTCAACAGCGGGCTTCATTACTTTATATGCGGTTATAGGTATTGCCTTGAGTATGGCCTTTAAAAGATATCTAAGCTTATCTATTGGGTTTATAGAGTTATCCGCTATAGTACGGATATAAGTATCCATCTGGCTTATGTCCGGCATATGGTCCTCTAATAAATGGGCAAGCGTACGATACGCAGAACTGCTGGCATCCATGGCCTCTTCCGGTGTTATGGCTCTTGCCGCCAGTAATATCCCTAATATTTCTGCAAGGTAATTTTCAAGTTCTGTCTGGGACATTTTACTGGTATCCATTTTTTCAAAATTCATAAATCTTGTCTGAGCTAAAGCTGCTTTGGTTTTTTCAAGCTTGTCTATCTGGCTGGATGTAAGGCCGACTGTCATGACTATAGATTTTTGAGGATTGCTTATCATTCCCGGCAGATCATCAACATCTTGATACACTCTTAATCTATCGCCAAAAATATCTTCTAGATTTTTCCGGAACTGCGCTGTTGTGTTGCCAGGCAGCTGGTCTTTTGGAACAAATACCTCTATCCCTAGGTCCTTTATTTCTTCCGCTACGGCGTGGATATCTCCATCGTCGGGTTTTTCATATTTTTTACCAACCCTCCTTGTAATTACAAACATAGCCCCAACGGCTTGATTTAACCATGCTGTATAGATTTTTTCTCTATCTTCTTTGGTTGAAGCAACCCCAGGAGCCAGTATTTCAAGTTCTCCCATGGCCTGATACACTGTAATATTCCCGAATACAGCGTCCCAGAGCGTAGCGGTAATCCTGTCTGCTGCCTCCCATGTATCAACATGCATTTCAGAGGGTAAAGGCATAATCGTAGTAACTAGTCTTTCTGATTCTATGCTGGCTTTATTAATTCCTGCAATTCCCATCTCTTCGATTGTAACCGAGGTGCCATACATAACTTTGTCAATAACTATGCGCTCTATCACTAGCCCTGCCGGCAGATCTTTTATAACTACCGTACCTGTACTATCCAGGTCAACCTCGCGGTTGACTATGCTGGAACCTTCCAGTTTTAGTGTGAATACGCCCTTTCCCTTTATCCTAATACCTTCGCCTCTGGCCAACGTCCTAGCCTGCCTCAGGTTCTCACCTGCCCAGCTCCAGCCAAAACCATCCGCAGATTTATTGTGCCTGACCACTAATGTGTTACCGGATCTTGAAACAATCGCTTTTCCCCAATTCCGAGAAGATGATAGATTATAATTTGACAATAAGTCATAAACATTTTTTTCGCTCTTAGCTGTCTGAGGTAGAGGAACAGGTTTATTGGCTTTAGGCTTTGCCTGGCTTTGCGTAGATTGTAACTTTACCGGAGCGCTCTTATTTGGCGGATTCCCGTCAGGGGTATAAAATCTATCGGATATTGTTATGTTGCCCCAGATTTTATCTATAACCATAACAAAAAAAGTCCTGCCGGCGGCGTCTCCAAGCGGGACTTTTGTCCACACATCTGGTCCTTCTAACGTTACTGGCACTATAAAATTTCCTGTCCCTGGCAAGCCCTCGAGTTTTAATTCAAATTTTCCTTCACCTTTAAAATATAAAGCTGAGCTCTTCGTAGGAGTGAGGGCTTCTCTCAAACTGCCGCCGCCCCATCCCCAGCCTCCGGTTGCGCCGGGTTTATATTCTATTAAGATTTTGTCTCCTGGTAATACTACACCTGCGGCTTTATCGCCCCATTTATCCAAAGAAGGATATTGCCATAACCTGCTTAGATCCACAATCTCATTAGTCGCTTGATGCTTCTTTGGGGCATATCTACCCATTATAGCCTGCGGTAGACGAAATTGAGCATTATCTATTACCTGCGAAACATCTCCGAATGTTTTTCTGTATTGACTATCTACAAGCTGCATGAATTCATCATATTTACGATCTTCTTTAAGCCCTGCCCTTATCTCATCGATATTACCGCCCATCATCGCCAGCCAGAGGGTCATCTTGCCGTCCACTGTAAGCAAAAATGATATCTCTTCTAATTCGTTCGTTCCCGGCTTAATACTAAAAGATTCCCCTGATCCTAACGGCCCCTGCATCTTATCCACTTTAAGAACATTAAGCAGCCACGCCAATCCGTAATTGTTCTGTGTAACATCACCGTTAAGCGCAAACCAATATATCATGCTGAAGGGCCCGTAGATTCCACAAACATTCGGATCGTACGGGGTATAACCTATTGCCCCTGGAGTATTTGTCGAAACAGGAATACCGTATTTGTGCAGATTGGTCCTGATCTTCTCCTGCAAGCCATACACCTTCATTGCCGTCTGGTTATCAGTAAACGGTAAGAACATAAATGCCCATTTAATATGCGGTGAGCCGTCTACGGGTGATTGCGGCGGCCATCCTTATAAGTTGTCCCCCAACTGGTAGTGATCTTTTCCATCTTTATATCGCTCAAGATATGGGTTTTCTGATTATCCGGCAAATTAGAAAACAGGACCAGGAAGTGGATCATCATCATGCCTTCATAGCAATCATCAAGATAATAGT
>JAQTVR010000024.1 GCA_028706995.1 Dehalococcoidales bacterium | reverse complement strand
CCGCTTTTTTACTTGATCTACTTATATTTTTAGCCCGTTCTATTGCATCCATAGCTATTTTAATAGCTTCATTGACCGCCTCTTTGGCAGATTTATCCAATTTGCCGGCTGCACTGGCTTTTTCTTTTAGTATTTCGGAATTATTTATAATATCTTCCATGTATACTGAAGATGAACCATCCTTTTTTTCCGAGATTAAATTACTAATATTATTATCATCCATGTAATTGCACCCCCGCATATTCTATAATAGGTCACTTCGAATTATCAATAATTATTTTTTTACCTGATAAAATCCCTTTTAATAACCTACCGACACTACTGTTACTAAAATGTCAGATTTGATAATAACCTGTAATTACTGCTAAAATAGCTATCTGGATTAAAGTACTAACATAGGGGCCGCTAGCTCAATTGGCAGAGCAACTGACTCTTAATCAGTAGGTTACAGGTTCGATTCCTGTGCGGCTCAGATTCAGAAAAGGTCTTCAGTTCGGCGGATCTGAACATTGGTATTTTTAATCGATCAATTCATTCTGTACTGCATAACGTATAAGCTCGGCGCTATTTTTCATCTGCATTTTTTTAAATATACGATTCCTGTAAGTATTAATCGTTTTTACGCTTAGGTTAAGTTCATTAGCTATTGCCGTAGCTGTTTTACCCGAGGCAATAAATCTCATAACCTGGTCTTCACGGTCCGATAACAGCTCATGGGGTAATTGGAGTGCCCCCGCATTTAAATGACTTGCCAGTTTATCTGCAAGAAAAGGGCTGACATATTTTTTACCTGATAAAATCCTTTCAACTGCCAGAGTTAATTCATCGGGAGCGCTATCTTTTGTCAAATATCCTGAAGCTCCTGCTTTTAAGCAACGAATTGCATATTGATCCTCAGGATAAATACTAATCATCAAGACCGGTAATTTATTCTTTTGCTTTCTTATTGTTTTTAAAAGCTCCAGTCCATTCATTCCCGGCATAGAAATGTCCAGTAAAGCAATATCATATAACTCATTATTTATTTTAGTTAAAGCCTCTAAACCATTACCGGCTTCATCTACGGAAATAGACTCCAAAGCATCTTTTAAAATTTGCTTTAACCCTTGCCGGATTATGGGATGGTCATCAGCTATTAATACTTTCATGTTTTTACTCCCCTCTAATTATTAAGAAAAATAGTCACACTACTTTCTTTCCTTTGCCCGGATGTCGATTGAAAAATATCAAATAAACAATTCAATAGATATAAATGTTGTTAGATATTTTGCTAATCCTATAACTTAAGATTTTAGCTGTCAAGCTTTTATATTAATCAGGAAATACATGCATAAATATGATTTATACTAGTTAATCCGGGTTAGCTTCAATAGCTTCCTCCTGTACCGTTGGTTTATCAGCATATAGCCGTTCCTTCCAACTAATACCCGTTCCTGCCAATCGTCGTATAATAGCATATATTACTACCATAAAAAGAAATAAAAAACCTACGGGATGCAAAATAACTGAAATTATAGACCTGTTTTTAAAATGCCTGTCTGAGAGCCAGCGCATAAGTAATATGGCAGCTCCTTGAAAAAAAATAATAACTTTTAATAAGCCCTCACCATTTATGATAAAAAATTCACGGTAAAATGAATAGAAGGGAAGCAGGTAACCTAAATACGCGACTATCATCAGCATAACAAGTGCCGCTACAGATATTTCTGCTATAGCATAGACGGAACGCCCAAGTCCATGCCATGCGCCGCCAAGACTATTATACATTCTACAGGAAACCACGTCGGATAGATCAATTGCTATATGCCTCCCACCATGCTTATTCATCTCGATCCCCAGCCAGATATCCTCCAGTACCTTCGATTTTACTGCTTCGTGTCCGCCGATTCTCCAGTATTCTTCTTTTGAAAATAACAAAAACTGGCCTATAGCAATCGATGGTTTTGGTGTTTTGGATCTTTGTGATAGCCATAATGGCAGCCAACCCATGAGAACCAGATACCATGTAGGAGTTATTATTTTCAAAGGCAGGGAATTGGCAATCTGATGCGGGAAACCGGAAAGCAATGAGGTTTTTAATTCCATTGCCTGGGCTAAAACGCCGCGTAACATGTAAGAGGCATGTATGGTATCGGCATCGACAAATAATAACCATGATCCCTTCGCCTCTTTAGCCAGTTGATAACAGGCAAAATTTTTACCCGACCATCCTTTGGCTAGAGGAGCTCCGAGAATAAGCCTAACGTGATTATCCTTAGCGGCTATCCGCTGTACAATACCGGCTGTATTATCCGAGGAGCTGTCATCAAGCGCCAGTATTTCGAAATTCGGATATTCCTGTTTGCATAAGGATTCCACGCAGTTTGCTATATTGTCCTCCTCGTTACGGGCAGGGATTAGGATAGATACCAGAGGCGGATTCTCAGGTATTTGGCTATCACGGGCAGGTTTTCTCAAATATTTTAAGTTTAAACGCAGATTAACTAAAGTAATAAGCAATCCACCGGCAATAAGAAAATGAATAAGCATATTACAAATCCTGTTTTTTAGCCTGAGGTTTTTCCTTATGAAGCTGCGACCACTTAATAATATTAATTCCAAAGACAGGAAAACTTCTTAATTCCCTGTTTTGTTTAATAGTAAATAATACCAGCAAGAATAGAATAAATAAAAATTCTTCGGATATTCCACTATTAATTAGTAGATACACCGATGATCCGATTGGTCCCATCATCGCTACCCATGAATGTTGTTCTACAAAAAGAAAACCCAGTACAGTGAAGATTATATAAATAACCAGTAGATCATGCTGGGGAATGGCTATAAGAACCCCGAAAGTTATCGCTATCGCCTTGCCACCTCTCAAATTTAAAAATGGTGAAAAAGCATGACCTAAAATAGCGCACATCCCGATCATCATAACGATAGCATAGGGGAAATTAAAAAAAGAATCAGCTAACAATACGAAAGGGACACCCTTGACTACATCAAGAATAACAGCCGTTAAGCCCAAGGGAATGCTTCCGGCACGAAAAACATTGGCTGCGCCGGGATTTCCGTCGCCATAGCTGGTTATATCCTCATGCAGTAGTTTTTGCCCTATCCAGACGGAAAAAGGGCAGGCGCCCAGAAGAAAGGCGGCTGATGCCAGCAACAGCGACAATAATATCTCCATTCCCTTGCTCCAATGTTCCAATAAGATAACACAAGGTCATTCTTAATACAATATCCACTCGGGTTTATTTACCGTTTAACTAAATAATATTTGACTATAAATTATCTTGCTTGGATAAAATCATATTGCCTTGGTCATTAGTTTATTGGAGTATTCATTTATTAATATAGATGCAAAAATTATAATATCGAAATAGAAAAAGTAAGGCCAGATGCTTCTCCCATGCTATGTTTGAGGGCAAATGGCTGCATAAGGCTATAGACCTCACGGAGGTAGTCAGAACAGAGTTCTGGGATGAAATCGACGGACGGTTGTACGACGTCGCTAAAAACCGGCAGGAGTTGTTCCTAAGGCCGAGCAATATAGCGGACTCTTCCATTC
This sequence comes from Dehalococcoidales bacterium, assembly GCA_028706995.1. GTDB lineage: Bacteria > Chloroflexota > Dehalococcoidia > Dehalococcoidales > UBA5627 > UBA5627. Next base: position 8,355 of record JAQTVR010000024.1, on the reverse strand, counting down.
TCCACCAGGTGCCTCCGCGGCCGTACTGCAATTAGTCCGGCTTAGCCACATTACGGCTGACGACAGTCTGTCCGTTCTGATATCGAAGCTATTGGAGAAAAAGGCTACGGTTATACTTTACAATCCACTGGCGATGGCTCACTGGCTTAACGCTCTCGATTTTTACTTGTCCAAGCCGGTGGAGGCCGTAACCATTGGCGGTCATTATTCTCCCGAGGCACAATCGCTGTTAAAGGTACTATGCGAGCGATGGTTACCCAACGCGCGGTTATGGTAGCTTACGACCCGAACGACCCCGGCGCTCTGCCGGAAGTAGCTCTTCTTCGAGGTAAACACAGCTATCAGCACATGTAACACAGACATCGGCACAGACTGCCACTACGAGATAGATTAATCGACACTAAAAGCTAATTAAGGAGGAGTAACTACTTTTCAAAATCCTTCTCCCGTACCTGTCTGTCCATATCTATAGTCAGCAGACGTTCGAGAGGGAAGAGGATGTCCTCTTCAGTTTTACGTAAATCAATAGCTTTCAAGTATCTTCCGCAGTCCCGGCAAGTATAAAGGCGATAGAGCCCCTTATCATCGGTAGTATAGTTCAGGGCATATGGATTCTGGCATCCGCAAAAGGGACATTCCAGGCGTTTAAATACCCATTCTGTGTCACAGTGGGAGCAGAGTAGATATCGTGAACCCCGTTCTTTATCTAGATAGGAAAAGTCCGGACTACCGCCGCATATTGGACAGTAACCCCGGCGCCAGTTTTCATAGTCGATAGTATTCTTCAATACTTCGGAGTGGCCGGCTAAAAATGGCTGCAGTGTCGCATGAATTATCGCCGACATAAGATTCTCACCAACACCATCCTGTATCGTTGCCGGCAGTTCATTTTCGGTGAACCATGCCCTAATAGCTTTTTTAGTGAGGAGACGGCCTGCTCCCGGTTTTAGCAGTTTCTTGGGGAGTTCGCCGAAGAGCTGTGGGTAGCTGTTAAAGGTAGCGATAACCTCAACGAACAGCTCTTGCACAAGATTATGGTCAAGTGCAAGATTATCAAAGCTTAATATTGGCTGCCCCTTTCGTATTCGCTGGCAGATAACCTCGCGGGTTATCCTAGGCTCGGGTTTGATAATACGTTTCTCGACACTAGCTTGAATCTGCAATAATCCCCTGTAAAATACCAGGAGGAGGGGGAGCCCCCCCCCCTCCTTTTCAAGCTCGGACAGTTTTTGGAGGATTTTAGTAGTTTCTTTTTGCACTAAGACCCTTTCCCCTTACCTTTGGTAATTTCGTTATACCACTTGCCGTGGTGCGCCTTGGCGTACTCAACTGATATTTTACCACTTGCCATAGCATCCCAGGATCCTTTCATTTTCGGATGGAATATAACCAGGTAAATATGAAGTAAGAACATAGTGCCTGTAACAATAAGCGAAATATCATGGATTAATACCAACCACTGCGAGATTGACGCTGAGGCAGTTCCCTTCCACATCATCATCCCAGTGATGGCAAACATCACCCCGAATATTATCACTATTAACCACCACGCCTTTTGGCCGGTGTTCATAGCGCCTTGGGGGGGCATCCCCTTTTCATTACCTGTGAAGTAATAGCGAGGGGCGGCTTTCACCCAGCTTAAATCATCTTTATCCCAGGAAAAGGCTTGTTTTAAACCTCTAACCAGTGCACTGGGATCAAGTATCGAATAGATGACAGGTGCGACGACGAAAATGACCGCCACGATACGATGGGCAAAACGAGTCCAGCCATCCTCTGCCAAAAAACCCAGTGCCGGGATAAACAATACAAGCCCGGTGAGAAACAGGATGACAAAGGAGAAAGCATGTGTCCAGTGCAGTATTCTTATTGGTTTTCTGTACTTTTCTACTTTATTAATTGTCATTTCGTCTCCTTATTGACACCAGCTCGGCGAGCAACCAGCCAGTTTAATCCCAGAACGGCAACCATTAAGCCTCCCGCTGCCCAGCCAACAGGCTGTACTACGTTCTGCCATGCAGCAGTTAAGCCTGAAATCTGAGGATCAACCGGCAGACCATAAACATCGGGGGAATCTTCAAGGATATACATGACATGTAGCCCCCCGAGTTCATTTTCTCCATACAGGTTGGCACCTGAGTAGCCTTTTAACTTGAGCACCTGAACCCGGCTCTTTGCTTCTGCCACCAGATCATTGCGGTTACCATATCTCAATGCCTTAGGAGGGCAGGTCTTGACACAGGCCGGTTCAATCCCTTCGGCGATGCGGTCCAGCCCCTGACTGGTGCAAAAGGTGCACTTATCCATCTTGGCGAAGCCGGTGATAATATTACGAGTATAGCGCGGCACACTAAAGGGACAGGCATCGATGCAGTAACCACAGCCTGTGCATGTGTCCTTGTTATAGGCGACAAAACCAAGCTCGTGGTGGTAAAGCGAGCCATTGGGGCAAACCCGGACACAGCCGGCATCGGTACAATGCATACATGCCTGTCGGGTGAAGAGCCAGCGTAGCTTGCCACCCGATGGTTCGACCTCGGTAAATCTCATTTTAAGCCAGGTCTGAGGGGAAAGGTCTATAGGATTTTCATAGCTCCCCCTGTTTGTTGAATTTACACCGTTTTGTATGGTTGGAATAAATTCATCGTTCTCGTTCCACTGCTTGCAAGCTACCTGGCAACCGCGACAAGCCGTGCATTTAGTTGCGTCGTATAAAATTGCTTTCTCGGCCATTCTTCCCTCCAAGTAATAATTTGTCCATTTTTCTCTATACCTTCTTCACATCGACAAGAAAGGCTTTATATTCAGGTATCATAGTATTGGCGTCACCAACATGGGGTGTAAGCAGGTTGGCGCTATCGCCGGTGGAGAGACCAGTATAACCCCAGTGCCATACGACACCTACCTGATGCACACTTTTACCGTTCATCTGGAAGGGTTTATAGCGCTTGGTTACCAAAGCTACTACATTGACCTTTCCTCGGGCGGATTCAACGATGACTTTCTCGCCGTTGGCAATATTCTTCTCAGCAGCCAGTTCTTCACTCATTTCCACGAATGCTTCCGGCTGTGCTTCAATAACCCACGGCATATTTCTGGTCATCTGCCCGCCCTGCCATTGCTCACAGACGCGATATGTTGAGCAGACTATCGGGTATTTATCCGATGTACCATGCTCGTTGGGGTGCCATATCTTGAAGGCAGGGTTACTCGTTTGGTTCGACATAGCATTATCTACCGGCGTTTCCCAGGGTTCGTAGTGCTCGGGAAGCGGTCCTTCCGCCATACCGGCTCCGAATAAGCTGGAGTGTCCATCCGACTTCATAATGAAAGGATAGTGACCGCCCTGATTCATCGGTAAGCCACCACCATCGATAACATCACCTTGCCAGGCACCGCTTGTTCCCGCAGCAGGGTTCCATTTGACAACCGGGTGCTCTTCATCCCAGGGATTGCCGTCGAGATCAACAGCGGCACGATTGTAAATAATGCGGCGGTTTACTGGCCAACACCAGGCCCATCTTGAATAGAGACCAATATTGAACGGTCCATCTTCCAGGCTACGGCGGGAGGAACGGTTACCGGGTATGGGGGCATCGGGCTCTGCCTCCGGTTCTACGTAGCTATTACAATATAGCCAGTTGCCAGATGAAGTGGACCCGTCAGCCGTAAGATTGGCAAAACTGTTCATCAATTTGCCGGTAGTCAGGTCATAGCCGTTGATTTCTTTGGCTACAGCATGGACATCAGGGTGGCCGGCGCCGTAATTCCAGTCCATTTTTGTAATCGACTCTGCACTGGGCCCGCCTTCTTCGGCATAGAGTTTCATAAGTCTCTTGGCGAGTTGATCCGTCATCCAGAGATCATCCTCGGCTTCTCCAGGGCCATCAGAGGCTTTGTATCGCCACTGCATCCAACGGCTACTGTTGGTGACACTGCCCTCTTTCTCCCAGGAGTTCTTGGCAGGTAGAAGGAATACCTCGGTATTTATATTGGCCGTGTCGGCATCCGGGCGTTTCCAGAATTCGGCGGTTTCGGTTTTCCAGAGATCGGTAACCACCATCCAATCCAATTTGTCCATAGCGGCACGTTCCTGATTGGAGTTTGGTCCGCCGACAGCGGGGTTCTGGCCCCAGCACATAAGACCTTTTATTATGCCGTCGTTCATGGCTTCAAAGAGGGAGATGTGGGAATAATCTTTCCCGGACTCCATCTTGGGAAGATAATGGAGGCCGAAATCGTTATCCTTGGTAGCATTGTCTCCATACCATGCCTTGAGAAGGCTGACTACATACTTGTTGGTATTCTTCCACCAGTTGAGGCTCAGCGGGTCACTGCTTGTGGGTGTAATACGTTTTAAATAATCGGCTAGAGTGGCGTCGGCATCTACGGGTACTTTCAGATATCCAGGGAGGATGTGGAAAAGCAGGCAGTGGTCTGTGGAACCCTGTACGTTGGACTCACCCCTCATAGCATTGATACCACCGCCGGCAATGCCTATATTAGCCAGCAAAAGCTGGAGCAGGCAGTAAGAGCGGATATTCTGAGTGCCGTAGGTGTGCTGGGTGGTGCCCATGGCATAAAGTATGGTTCCAGACTTACCTTTTTGCCCGGTGGCGGCAAAAGTATGGCAAACTTCAAGGAACGTAGCTACGGGAGTGCCGCAGACAGCGTTCACCTTTTCCGGTGTATAGCGGGCGACGTGCTTTTTCATAAGCTGGAAGACGCAGTTGGGATCCTGGAGTGTCATATCCCTGATGGGAACACCTGTCGCATCTTTCTGATACTGCCAGGTAGATTTATTGTACTTTCTCTTGCTATTTTCTGCCTCGTTTGAGACGCCAGCATAGCCGGAGAACAAACCCTCAAGATCGGCAGGCCCCTTATAATCAGGGTTGACGAGGTAGGGGGCGTTGGTGTATTCAGTAATATAGGTCATGTTGTAGTTGTCAGGGTTGTTATCGATATCATCAAGTACATATTTGATCATACCGTTGATGAAGGCAATATCTGTTCCTGACCTGAGGGGAGCGTAGACATCAGCTTTAGCTGAAGTTCGGGTGAATCTGGGATCGATGCTAATAAGCTTTGCACCTCTGTCTTGGGCTATGGTTATGTGTCCAAAAGCTGCAGGGTGGTTTTCAGCCGGGTTGGAACCTATAGCCATAACACAATCGCTGTTAGCGATGTCATTCCAGTGGTTGGTCATGGCCCCTCGGCCGAACGTTTCCGCCAAACTGGCGACAGTAGAGGAATGTCAGAGGCGTGCGTGATGTTCGAGATATACGACACCCAGTGCCCGGTTCAGCTTGCATATGAGGTAGCACTCTTCGTTGTCCAAGGCCGAGCCTCCGAGGTTGGCGATAGCTTCGGTGCGATTGACAACATTGCCTTTGCCATCCGTTTCTATGAAAGAAGCGTCTCTGGTGGTTTTGATGTTGCGGGCAATTTTATCCAGTGCCCAGTCCCATTCTTTTTCTTCCCACTCGTTTCCGGCGGGTGCGCGGTAAAGAACCTTGCTCAAGCGCCACGGGTTGTCAGCCGATAGCTGGCGCAGCGATGCCCCCTTGGCACAAGCGGCGCCGCGGTTAACAGGATGTTCGGGGTCACCCTCGATGTTGACAACCTTGCCGTTTTCGGCGGCGACAAGGAAACCACAGCCGGAGCCGTCATAGGGGCATATGGTTGTAGTCTCGCCTATTTGCTTCTTGAGTGGTATGGGCTTGATCGGTGATGCCAAGGCGACACTTTCACCCATAGCTCCTAACAGTAAGGCTCCACCTACTGTGGCCCCCGAGGCTTTGATAAAATCCCTTCGGTTTAGCGACATAATCCCTCCTTATGTTTCCTTACTATAGATATCAATTAGGAAATATAACATAAACAAAATAAGCTTGTCAAAAGAAACTTGTCAATACATATACCTACAGCGATATAGTCTTTTTCCCAAGCTGTCATTATGTTTCTTTACTATAGATATCAATATGGGAATATAACACAAACGAAGTAAGCTTGTCAAAAGAAACTTGTCAATACATATACCTACAGCGATATAGTCTTTTTCCCAGGCTGTCATTATATACTCGACCATGAGAATAGGAATCGGCGACGGGGGTCCTATTCTTATACCGGTGATAAAGTCCTGCGATATTCTACAATCCACCTGATTAATTCATCTATTTCAGGTAGTGTATTGTTGGCAGAGAAACTGATACGCAACGCACTGTTAGCCATCTCGCGACTTACTCCTAGCGATTCTAAAATTGATGGTCCGCGTGTGTGATTGGACTTGCAAGCGGCTGCGCTAGATATGTATATTCCATGCTCGCTCAAATATTTCACAAGATCTTTACTACGTACCATAGGAAAAGAAACATTAACAATATAAGGGGATCCATCCGATGGTGAATTGATTTGTACATCAGGAAATGCTGTGTTTAAAGCTGCTAGGCAATATCTTCTCAGTTCATACATGTGGAGCATATTAATTTCTCTGTGAGTGAATGTAATCAGAACAGCTTCGCCAAATCCAACGATTGCCTGAGTTGCTTCTGTTCCCGACCGCAAGCCCTTCTCCTGCCCACCGCCGAATGACTGGGCTTGTATTTTAGTCCCCCGTTTTATATAAAGTGCTCCGGCCCCCTTAGGGCCATGAATTTTATGAGAGCTGACACTGATAAGATCTGCACCCAGCGATGCTGCGGTAAAAGGAATTTTACCAAAACCCTGCACTGCATCACAGTGTAACAAAGCACAACTGCCTTTATTGTTAAGGATTTGTCGAACCTCCTGAACAGGAAAGATGCTACCAACTTCGTTGTTAACCAGCATAACACTGACTAATGCTGTTTTCTCGGTAACTGCGTCTGCTAAAACTCGTAAGTTGAGATATCCATCCGGTACCGGAATATAATCAACCTTCCAGCCTCTGCGTTTTAATTCGCGAATCGGCTTGATCACCGCTGCATGCTCTATCGCTGTAGTTATTATATGATTCCCTTTTTCTCTATTGGCCAGACAAGCGCCTAGAATAGCTAAGTTATCGGACTCTGTCCCACCCGAAGTAAAGCAAATCTCGTCATCATGTACATCAATTGCCTGCGCTACTTGCATTCTTGCCGTATCTAAAGAAGATTTGCTTAGCAGCCCTTTCTGATGTAACGAAGAAGGATTACCCCAGTTTTCACGCAACACCGTTATCATCTTATCTATTACCTCCGGATAAGGCTGCGTCGTAGCACAATTATCTAAATAAATCTCACTCATAGCAGATACTTCATGAAAAACGCTGTTTCGATGTATAGCATTTATTATATAGAATAACTAACTGATATGGCTACTGTTACTATAGAAAAGTTGTGTGAATCTAACGTTAACCCCGTTAAACCAGACCAAATCAGTCCAACAATAGTTTACTGTTACATTCTATCTTAGCATAATTTCTCGGACTTTTATAACACAACGCTTGATGAAGTCTATCATTACGGTCCCGACTTCGATAGCTTTCCCATTTGGTTGTACCTTCAACCAAGCTGTTGTATTCGTGAATAGTTGAGCTAATCCGAGGGCATGGAAATGCCGTAATACCTTCTTGCCGTTAACTGTCCATATTGCAGCACTCAATGCTATTATAACCTTCTTGTAGCCGTAACAATTTACTCTATCATGCTTTTTTCGAGATTCCATAGACCGCTATTCCTGGTGGATTAAAATGACAAACTCTTTTATTTTTGGTAGAATGGCTTGTTATATGTCTCTTTCAATATTTTTATGAGGTATTATTTGGGAGGATATGTTATGAAACCATTCGGAAAGCTTATCTCTTTTGAAACCGCTTGGGAAATTATTGAACGACATATCTCGTCCGTAGAGCGCACTCATAGCATAAATATAGACGACACACTGGACCGCGTTCTTGCAGAAGATATAACAGCTCGTTATAGTACCCCGCCTTTTGACCGATCTGCCATGGACGGCTATGCTGTTAAATCAGAGGATACGACTGACGCTTCAAAACATAACCCGAAAAAATTGACTATTGTAGGTGTTCTGTATGCCGGTTCGACAATAAATAGGGAATTATCTAATGGGGAAAGCATCCAAATTGCAACCGGCGCCCCAATACCCGCCGGGGCTGATGCCGTGGTCATGCTGGAAAATACGAAGCCCTCCGATAACGATAATGTGGTAAGTATAATCAAGCCTGCCTCTCCCATGGACAACGTGGCGCCAAAAGGCGAGGATATAAAAAAGGGAGAGGTGGTACTAACACATGGTATGTGCATGGACGCAGGTAAGATAGGAGTTCTGGCTTCTCAAGGGATTCGCCTTTGTACAGTATATGATAAGCCAATA
>JAQTVR010000168.1 GCA_028706995.1 Dehalococcoidales bacterium | reverse complement strand
CCTCTCTTATTCTTCCCTTTAAAGGTATCGAAAACGAAATCCTTTATTCCCTGGGTTTTTTGCAGTGCAGCCTTAGCTGTAGGCCAAAATTTGACTGCGATCACCAGAAATAAAATTATTGAGATAATGGTGGCAAATCCTGACCCGCTGCCAAACCAGACGATGAACGGCAGCGATATAAGCCCCAGCGCCATCGCGAATGCAACATTGCGGGTGATAATAAGCGGAATAAGGATGATGGCGATAAACATAACCAGTAGCAGGGAATAACCGTAAGCAGGGAAGAGCACCAGAACAGCTCCGATACTGGCCGCCATTCCCTTGCCGCCGGTGAATTTTAACCAGGGCATCCAGTTATGGCCTACAACCGCTGCCAGTCCGGCAAGCAATACGAAGGCATCGGGAGCATCTAACCACCATTTAGCGATGGCTATTGCGGCAGCCCCTTTGCCAAGGTCGAAAATGACTACAATCAGCGCAGGAGCTATTCCCACCTCGCGGAAGACATTCATAAAGCCGACATTGCCGCCGCCCAACCGGCGGATATCATAGCCTTTCCACAAGCGGGTAACAAGGTATGCTACAGGGATAGACCCTAAAAGATAACCGATGATAACAGATGAAGCTTCAATCATAAGAATCTCCCAATATTATCATGATTATATTATATCGCTTATTTATTATATACCGGAGTGCACCAGTCGAGATATTTATTATTGTTACCCTTTATCACTTCAAAATACAGCTTTTGCAGCCTGGCAGTTACTGCGCCGGGTTTACCGGTGCCTATTTTTCGGTCTTCTATTTCAGCTACCGGTGTTAAATGTGCAGCCGTTCCGGTAAGGAAGCATTCATCGGCAGCATAGAGTTCATCTAATTTAATTGACCTTTGTGTCGTTTCTAGCCCCAACTCGTTCTTGGCCAGCTTTATTACCGTGTCACGGGTGATGCCTATAAGTATGCTGTCTTTAACCGATGGCGTAATCAATTCCCCGTTTTTAATTATGAAGAGATTTTCACCGCTGCCTTCGGATACATTCCCCGCTTGCGATAGCATAATTCCTTCGTCGAAGCCTCTTTCGATAGCTTCGGTTTTAGTGAAGGCATTATTGATATATAGGCCTGTAATCTTAGCGCTCGGAGGGATAACATTATCGGCCGGGCGTCTCCATGAAGAGATGCAGCAACGGCAGGCATCTGTATCCAGGTATCTACCCCAGGGGATGGCGAAAACCATGAAATCGTTATCTAATTTATGCAGGCGGACACCCATCGCCTCGGTGCTTTTATAGGATACCGGCCGTATATAGATATCTTCTTTGAACTCGCCTTTCTGGACTAGCTCTATCGTTATCCTGCACAGCTCATCAATGGAATGGGGCAATTTCATCTGGAGGAGAGCGCTGCCTTGTTGGAGCCGCTGATAATGCTCTTTCAGGCGGAAGATATATATCTGTTTTTTCTCTTCGTTCCAATTACCCCTGATGCCCTCGAAGACGCCGGTGCCGTAATGGAGAGCATGGGTCATAATACCAACCTTAGCTTCACCAAGCGGAACAAATTGGTTGCGTAAAAAAGCATATGACGGCATATTACTCTCCTTATTTTGTATTAATTAATAGCAAGGATTATAACTCTATATTTAAGTTAAGGCAAATCACATATATAAAAACACTAGTATTATTTTAATAATAATCAAGTCTGTTTAAATTCACTATTGACATATATTCGGCAATGTACTATCATTAATTATGAGCATATGCTCATAATTAAATAAGAGGTACAAGATGTCAAGACCATTTAAATGTAGGCGCGTAGCATATGTACCGGGCATAAACTATTTCAAGCCGGCGGGTGTTCCTTTAAAGGCTCTGGAAGAAGTGAGGCTTACGATAGAAGAAGCCGAGTCACTGCGGTTAAAAGACCTGGAGGGTTTGGAACAGGAACAAGGTGCTGAGAAAATGAATATCTCCCGTCCGACATTCCAGAGAATCTTAAGCTCAGCAAGAAAAAAAATATCCAATGCGATTCTCAATGGAAAAGCAATACGCATCGACGGAGGCAACTTTGAGATAGTACATAGTCGATTCAGATGCCGGGGCGGACATGAGTGGGAGAAAGAAAGTACCACTGAGGATCTTCCTGAAGTTTGTCCAACATGCAAAGATACTGATATACAGCCAATATCACTGAATGTGTTTGGTTGTGGACGAAGAGGACAGGGTAAATGCCATGGAAGAGAAGATATAGAATGAAAATAATCGACGAATTGTTTGAGAAATTTATATAAAAAAATAAAAGGAGGTGTACTATGCCGGGATTTGATGGAACAGGTCCCCGCGGAATGGGGGCAATGACAGGAGGAGGAAGGGGTTTCTGCGTCATTCCGGGAGGAAGATCGATAGGGCGTCCATATGGTATTCGCCGTGGAGCAGGATATGGATATGCAAACAGGGTTGTTTCAGCAGACGACCGAGAACTCGATTCCTTGAGGGGTGAAATACAGTCACTCAAAGATGCTTTGAGCAGGATGGAAACTCAAATAGAAAAACTTACCGAAAAATAGAAATCGCAACCATAATTACAAAAAGGAGTAAAAATGAAAATAGCAATTACAGCTACTGAACCGAAAATTGAGGCTGAAGTAGATCCGCGTTTCGGACGTTGCCAGTATTTTATTATCGCAGATCCCGAGACCATGGAATTCGAAGCCATCGATAATGCCAGCGCTATATCAGGTGGAGGAGCCGGGGTATCTGCGGCTCAGGTGATAGCTGGTAAAGGCGTGGAATCGGTCCTTACAGGGAACTGCGGCCCTAACGCCTATCAGGTCTTATCGCCTGCGGGTATTAAGGTAATCACCGGGGTTTCCGGTAGAGTCAGGGATGTTATCGAGGACTATAAGGATGGCCGTTTTAAAGAGAGCTCTCAACCCAATGTTCCTAACCACTTCGGTATGGAAAAAAAATTAGAAGACAGAAGATAAGCAGAAA
>JAQTVR010000167.1 GCA_028706995.1 Dehalococcoidales bacterium | reverse complement strand
CTATATCCGCGCCGTCAGTCAACGCCTCCTGAACTGTTGGTTCATGTTCCAGTCCGAAACTCGCTGTGTCCATGAGGGCACCGCTGCCTATGTCATACACAAGAGGCAGGTCGTATTCTCTGGCAAGGGTCTTTAGCTCGGCTGTAGTTGCGGAATGGGTAAAGCCGCGAATTGCAAAATTGCTGGTATGAACCTTTAGCAGTAAAGCTGCCTTTTCGCTAATGGCCTGCTTATAATCGTTAACAAAGGTTTGATTGGTCGTTCCGACCTCTCTAAGGTGAACCCCGGCTACCTTCATGATTTCAGGTATACGAAAACCCCCGCCAATTTGTACCAGTTCTCCCCGTGAAACAATAACTTCTTTCCTCGCGGCTAGAACAGCCAAAATAAGGAATACAGATGCAGAATTATTATTAACCACCAGAGCACCCTCTGCCCCTGTAAGTACGCAAAGAAGTTTCTCTACTGCCTGTGCCCTGACACCACGCTTGCCGGTTGGCAAATCGTATTCCAGGTTGCAATAATTTTTTCCTAAGTCGGATATAGAAGCTACTGCCCTGTCGGAAAGCGGGGCTCGCCCGATATTAGTATGTAATATCACTCCGGTGCCATTGATTATGGGGCTAAATAAACCGGACCACTCCTGGTAAAGGCGCTGCAATATCTGGTTAAATATCTCAAATCTTTGGGGGCAGGTCCCCCCACTCATTATCCGGCTGCGAATTTCGGTTAATATTGTTTGAACCGATAGTATAACCAATGTACGGGAGTATCTGGCTATTGCAATCTGAATGCAATCGGATATAAGAACCTGCTCTACCGAGGGTAGCTTACGCAGTTCCTTGTTACATATTTTCTCTTTGCTCTCTTTACTATCCCTGGCAACACTCATTTTAATATAACCTGACTTCCTTCGTTTGTTAATACACGCCCTATTATAGCCGCTTCTCCATATCCCGCCCGCTTTATGCAGGCAAGCATCTCTTCTGCTTTTTGTTCGGGGATGGCAATCAGCAGGCCCCCGGAAGTCTGCGGGTCATACAATAAATCCAGCAGTTCCCCACCTGTATCATTATTCCTAACTTTGACAGAGTAGAACTTCCTGTTGGAATACGCCCCGCCGGGTATTGTCCCCATGCGGATAAACTGCATTGCCTCCGAAATAAACGGGACTTTATCAGTAAAAAGCTCAATGGATACATCGCTGTTCTCTGCCATCCTGCATGTATGGCCGATCAAGCCAAAGCCTGTAACATCGGTACAGGCATGAGCTTCCATCGATACCATTATCTCTGCCGCTTTTTTATTTAACATCGCCATTTGCTCAACAAGCCGGCATTCTGTATCACTGTCGACCAATCCGGCTTTAACAGCAGTGGTCATAATACCGATACCAAGCGGTTTTGTCAGAATCAATTTATCTCCATTTCGCGCACCGCTGCTGGTTATAATCTTTTTCGGGTCTATAATACCTGTAACAGATAGACCGTATTTTAGGTCCTCGTTCTTAACACTATGCCCCCCCACCAGTGTTACCCCCGCCTCATTAAGTTTAGCCAATGCCCCGTTTAAAATCATAGTTAATACGGAGATATCCATTTTATCGGTTGGGAAACAAACCAGGTTCATAGCCGTAACAGGTTTACCTCCCATCGTATAAACATCACTCAGGGCATTGGCAGCCGCGATCATGCCGAAACTATAAGGATCATCCACTATCGGCGCAATAAAATCCACTGTCTCTACAATAGCTAAATCATCACTTAGCCTGTAAACGCCGGCATCATCTGCTTTACTCAGCCCGACAAGTAAATTCGGGTTGTCTTGTAAAGGCAGGCTGCATATAGCTTTATATAAGTCACCAGGACTTATCTTGGACGCTCAACCGGCTTCACGTGAATATGCAGTGAGCCTGATTTTCTCTTCTGCCATAGCCAGGTAGCCTCCTTTCCCGGATTTACAACGAGCTTAGTCATAAAATCTGGCGGAGGGGGAGGGAATCGAACCCCCCGCGACAACTTAAATTGCCGCCAACGGATTTGAAGTCCGCGAGACTCACCAGAGCCTATTCCCCTCCGTCTTGCAGCCCTTTAACTTTATACCAAAATTAACCCATATTTGCAAATTACTAAAGTCTTAATTTATCACAACATGCCGGTTCATAACCCTCTACATATATCCGGCATGACAATTTACTTACACCTTTCCTGTCAGATATTCGCTGGTATTAAATAATAATTAAACGCTAATTCATAGATTTATTACAGGAACTTGTTTAAACAGTGCTATAATAGTTGTCGATTAATATATTGATCACACTAGACTTGCGGGGTATCCATGAGTAAAAAATGGAAATTGGTTATTTTTATACTTAGTTCATACTTAGTACTCGCTCTTCTCTTCATTGCTCTATCCGATAAAGTATTCTTTTTTACCCAGCAGCTTAAGGCCGAATCTACTGTCTATATTGCTGGAGATGGATATGAATACTATTTTTATAATATAGGCAGTGATAAAAAGGCGGTTACCGTTTATTATGATATTGAAAAAGGAAGCGAAGATTTAATACACATAATTTTAAAATTAACGCCTAAAATACACACTCAAATCGATTCGCTGTTTTTAGGATTCGAGAATTTATTGCCCTCATCTGCTTTACTTCTAGAGGACCCCTCCGGAGATTCTACTATTCCATATAGTTATCACGTGACCTATAGCGAATCTGTAGTCACTATCGATTTTTCCGATTTCGATACCGTGACTAACGAAGCCATCGAATTACAGCTATGGGTTGATACAACCAGCTTATCCTCCGAATTCAGTGGTCTGTTCGTAATGTCCTTTTCAATGTATTCACACGAGGACAGCGTTTTTAAAATCTGGCGCTATCACGGGCAGTCGGCAGTGCAGTTAAACATCCCATAGATTAATAAGCCGTAAATTTGCCTGCACTATAATTATGTAAGGGCTATATATGCCGTTCTATTATAATTTGTAGCTACTTCTTTGACAAAACAGCCCCGATATAATAAGCTATTA
>JAQTVR010000166.1 GCA_028706995.1 Dehalococcoidales bacterium | reverse complement strand
GGCGGAATTGGCTGATATCTTAAGATAAAGGTAAAGGGAGGAGGCTATCTTGTTTGAAGAAATCCTATTAAGTAGCGATTTCCAGATGACCCTGTTAATGGCAGTGGCGCTGGGTGGTTATTTAATTGCATATCGTGTAAATCAGTCTGCCGTTGTTGGAATTATACTGGCCGGTATCATGGTTGGCCCAAGTTTACTTGGATTAGTTACATACACTGATTTCGTGTCGTCTCTGGCTCACCTTGGTGCCGTAGTTCTTCTATTTACAATAGGACTCGAATTCAGCATCAAGGAAATCGCAAAGATACGTTACCTGGTGATTGGTTTGTTTGGAGTTGTCGTACCTGCGTTTGGTGGGTTTTTTCTAGCAGAGCTTTTTGGCTTTGATTTCAAAGCTGCTGTGTTTATCGGTGTAGCCCTTACCGCAACCAGTATTGCTATTACGGCAAATGTACTCAGAGAAATGGGCAAATTGGAAACTGAAGCCGCTAAGGCAATAATTGGGATAGCGGTTGTAGATGATGTCCTGGCTCTTTTATTTTTATCTATGGCAGAGGGCATTGTATCGGGGGAAATATCTGTAATATCGCTTCTTATCATAGGAGCCAAGGCTGTAGGGTTTATCGTTATCGGTATAATAATCGGTAAATTAGTGTTAGCCAGGTTTATAGTAAGACTGGATAAAACCTCCCTATGTATCAAATATCCTGAGTCAATCTTTATTTTTGCAATTATGGCTGCTTTTTTCTATGCTTTATCAGCGGAATTATTTGGGTTATCGGCTATTATAGGCTCATTTTTAGCTGGAGCTTCTTTTGCCAATGTAAAGTTGAAACGCGGAGAAATCTTTAAAGAGGGAGCGGACCACTTACAAATTATTTTTGCATCCATTTTCTTTGTTTCCCTTGGTGTTATATTGGATATTAATTCCATCACCATAAACTTAATATGGTTTATACTCGCCCTGACTGCCGTAGCCATTATCACCAAGATAGTTGGTTGTGGATTACCTGCGCGCCTTTATGGTATGAGCCTGAAAGACTCTACGGTTGTCGGTGTAGGAATGGCACCTCGTGGAGAAGTGGGTATGATCATAGCATTAATAGGTCTCAATCAAGGACTTATAGGCCAGGGAGTCTATTCAGCAATTATCTTAGTGAGTCTCCTGACTACTATTATAACTCCATTGGTTTTAAGGAACTGGCTGTATAAAAAGTAGTTCCGAGTCGACCGAATAGTGTAGACAATCTGTTCCCATCCAAGCTTAATCTCCAAAAAGCAAATGTAGAATGTATTGATAGTTTTGCTCCTGAAACGGGCGCGGAAAAGTCGGCATAAGGATAGGAAAGTAACCATAAACCGTATAGGGATTTAATCTGTGGCGTCTTGGCAGAAAGATAGAATAATTAAGGAGAAAGAATTTGCAAATTGTAACTGATAGCGGCACAGACGTGGGTTTGTCTCCCGAGCAATTGAAAGAACTGAACATCAGTATCGTTCCCCTGACGGTTACTCTGGATGGTAAGACCTATCGTGAGGGAATAGATATACAAACAGAGGAATTTTATAGTTTACTGGCGCAAAGTAAGGGGTTCCCTAAAACATCTCAGCCCTCGCCGGGCGATTTTGTCAATACCTATCGTCATCTGGCAAAGCAGGACACCGACATTCTATCCATACATATGAGTTTGGGGTTAAGCGGGACATTGAATGCAGCTCAACTAGGTGCCAGAATGGTGACGGAAGCCAATGTTACTCATATAGATACTAAAACGCTTTCTGCTGCTGCCGGGTGGCAGGTGGAGGCAGCCGCCAGGGCTTTAAAACAGGGTTGGGCAAAAGAAAAGGTATTGGATTTACTGAAGCGTATCGGTGATGCCAGTGAGAGCATATACACCCTGAAAGAGTTGAAATACCTGATCCATGGGGGACGTATCAGCCATATGAAGGGTTTGATAGCTTCAGCTCTTAACATAAAGCCGCTTATCGGGGTTGAGAAAGTTCGTGGCACTTAT
Source organism: Dehalococcoidales bacterium (assembly GCA_028706995.1). Taxonomy (GTDB): domain Bacteria; phylum Chloroflexota; class Dehalococcoidia; order Dehalococcoidales; family UBA5627; genus UBA5627. The sequence continues at coordinate 1,027 of JAQTVR010000166.1, read as the reverse complement.
GTTCAGCTTGGGCAGGCAATGACGTTCGAACGGGCAGTGAAGGGACTGGTAGATTTAATCGCCAATCAGCATAAAGCCGGCAGTGCTTTAAGAGTACAGGTGTCGCATGCTTATAATCCGGAAGGGGCAAATATGTTACATGAGATGATAGATAAGCTTTTTAAATGTACCTGGCTTCCGCTGGGGCATCTATCTCTCGTATTGGGTGCCCACACCGGTCCCAGTATGGTAGGCGTGGCTTATGCTCCTGTAGCGGTTTTTGAGGATATCATCTAACAATCTGGTGAATTTAAACTGGTTTTATAATCAGAGTTTACTCGTTCTTACTGCTTTATGATGTATCATAATTATAGGCATTTAAATGCTATCATAATCTAATCTTGTATTTTTCCGGTAGTCGATAGATTTTATAGAACAGCAGGGGGTGGTATTAATGTCCAGAGAAATAAAAATAGTATTGGCAAGCTTGTTATTTGGATTAGGGCTTGGGATATGTTTTCAAGCGGGCTATTGGGTGGGAAGTACCAGCAATAGTATTTCCGTCGACGACCCGTATTTAGCCATTATACAAGAAGCCTGGGATATCATTGCCAAAGACTATGTTGATAGAGATAATGTTGATTATGCCTTGCTCAGCCAGTATGCTATTCAGGGTATGATAGAAGCGCTGGATGACCCGTATACTGTATATATGGACCCCGAAACACTCCAGATTGATGAAGATGATACTGCAGGCAGCTATGGTGGTATCGGTGTCCGAGTGGCAGTTGTAGAGGGACAGCTTGTCGTCATCTCTGTTTTCAATGAATCACCGGCAGCGGAAGCCGGGATGCAAATCGGAGATGTCATTTTAGCCATTGATGGCGATACCACAGAGAGGATGACACTGGCGGAAGCCATTGTAAAAGTCCGCGGTGATAAAGGAACTCCCGTAATATTGCTTATTCTGCATACTGGTGAAACCGAACCGGCAAATATTACTATTGAAAGAGCAGAAATAAAAGTCTCCAGTGTTAAATATCAAATG
>JAQTVR010000165.1 GCA_028706995.1 Dehalococcoidales bacterium | reverse complement strand
TAAGGCTTCCATTAGTGAAAATAAGGGAAGACCCATGACATTAAAGTAATCCCCTTCGATTCGCTCAACTAAAAGCGCCCCCAACCCCTGTATTCCATAAGCCCCCGCCTTATCCAAGGGCTCTCCTGACTTTACATAAGCATCGATTTCATCCGGAGCAAGATTTTTGATATAGACCTTCGTCTCTACCGACCGGGATACCATCCTGCCGGAGGCAGTTTCAATTATACTGAAACCGGTAATTACCGAATGTGACCTGCCGCTTATGGCTGCCAGCATCTTCCGGGCTTCGCCATCGGTATGCGGCTTGCCCATTATCTTGCCATCGAGGAGGATAATGGTATCCGCCCCGATAACGATGGAGTCTTCATACCTTGTAGCGACCGATTCGGCTTTGCCCAGCGATATCCTTTGCGCCAGTTCATGCGGTTCCAACCCGCAAGAAAGATCTTCTTCGTAGTTACCCGGTTCGACCTTAAATGTAAGGCCGATATTTTGAAGTAATTCCTTTCTCCTTGGCGACGACGAGGCTAAAATAACCTGCTTCATTATCGATATCCCTAAATTACTTCAGCGGAAGGATGGCTTCCGCCAGTTCCTGCTTCATTTCTTCATCCCTCAGGATCAATTCTCCCCACTGACATTCAAGCGACTTAAGCTGCTCCAGTACCTGCTGGTGCCTCTTTGTTACCTCTACGATGGTTTCACCGTCGCAGCATTTGTCTTCATCGGCATATAATGCTTCGATTGCCCTGCGCTCCTCTTCCAGCCGGGTTATCTCCCGCTCGATTTTCAAAATATTATCTTTTACCGGTTTAGACCTGCGAAAATAATCGTTGCGCAATTTGGCCTCTTCATTCTTGCGTCTTTTCATATCATCGGAATTGGTTTTTACGGTATTACCATTACAAGCGGAATTATTGCAGTAGGAATTGTCGTTGACCGCTTTATCTTTCTTCCCTAAATAGTAATCATAATTACCGAGGTAGATATTAATGTTTCCGCATTTCACCTCAATTATTTTATTGGCGACCTGGTTTATCAGAGTGCGGTCGTGGGTAATAAAGCACAGGGTGCCGCTGTATTCCTCCAGCGCATCGGTTAAAACCTCGCGCGAGGCGATATCCAGGTGATTGGTCGGTTCATCCATAAGTATAAAATTAGCCGGCTTCAATAATATCTTGGCTATTGCCAGCCTCGCCTTTTCACCCCCCGAGAGGACGGAGACAGGCTTGAGAACATCGTTTCCGCTAAAGAGGAACGCCCCAAGTAACGCCCGCAGTTGCTGCTCTCCTGCATCGGGGGATACCCGCTCCAGTTCCGACATCAGGTCGTTTGCCGGATTTAAAAGCTCCAGTTGGTGCTGGGCATAATAAGCGGTTTCGACCTTATGACCCGGTACCCTTTCTCCCTTATCGAATGGTAATACTCCGGCTAAGATCTTCAATAGCGTTGTTTTCCCCGCGCCGTTGGGGCCCACCAGGGCCACTTTGTCGCCCCGCTCAATGGTCAGGTCTATACCGGAGTAGATGTGCTTTTCACCGTAGGACTTGTGCAGGTTTTTCAAATTGATGACCTCGCGGCCGCTGTGCTCCGGCTCCGTGAAACTGAAATCCACTTTTTTGGTGACACGGGGGACTTCGATTCTATTCATTTTAGCCAGCATTTTAAGACGGCTCTGTGCCTGTTTTGCCTTGGTTGCCTTGTAACGGAACCTATCGACGAATTCCATCTCTTTGGCTATCTTTTTCTCCTGGCGTGCGGCAGCCGCTTCCAGCTTTTCCGCCTCTTCCCGCCTCATATCGATATAGCTGTTATAGTTACCGGTATAGCGGATGGGCTTTCCGTTTTCGATTGCAAGAATCTTAGTTGTGACCTTGTTCAAAAATGCCCTGTCATGCGAGGTAAGCAAGACCGCTCCCTCGTAATTTGTAAGATAATTCTCGAACCAGATGCAGGACTCCAGGTCGAGGTGGTTCGTAGGTTCGTCTAGAAGAAGCAGATCCGGATTGATGGCGAGGAGTTTAGCCAGCGAGGCGCGCATCAGCCAGCCGCCGCTGAACTGGTTCAAAGGCCGGGCAAAATCCGACTCTTTGAAACCCAACCCGCAAAGGATGACCCTGATGTGATGCTCGATATCGTTACCGCCCAGCATCTCGAACTGATGGTGCAAATCCCCCAGCTCGTTCAAGAGCGTCTGTTTTTCCGCCGGTTCCGATGTTTTTTCAAGCTGAATTAAAATATCGTCGATGCGCCGCTTAATTCTACCCGTTTTTTCGCAGGAACTCATGACTTCTTCCAATAAGGTTTTATTCGAAAAAGGCTCGACGTCCTGCTTTAAATAGCCGACGAGCATCCCCTTTTTCCTGGTTATGGTACCGTCATCGGGAGCGAGATTGCCGGCTATCATTTCGAACAGGGTGGTTTTGCCGGAGCCGTTAGCCCCCAGAACAGCAATTCGGTCGCGGTCGCCTACTGTCAGTGACAGGTCGGAAAAAAGGTTGCGCACCCCGAAGGATTTAGAAAGATTACTTATATTAAGCATATTTTATGTTCTAAACGTTTAAATTAGATAAATTATACCCTGTCTTATCGAATAAAGGGAAATATTCTATGGAAGTATAGAGATTTTAGGGCAATAGATATCAAATAAAGCAATGGAATATGATAGGAGTCCGGATAAAAAAGCGTTTTTTAACGAAACCCGACATGATTTTATAGACGTAAAATTGACAAGTAATATAAGCTGTGATACGCTTTTTCAAAGGTATTTCGATTGAACTATACCGGTCTTTTACACTTACAGGAGGATTTACTTATATGTGCAAGGATTGCGGATGCAGTAAGCCCAAAAAAGTCAAGCATACTCACAAACATGCTCACACTGACGAAGATTGTTCCGAAGAAAAGAAAAAAGAAGGCCATGCCGAAGGTAAAGACGAGACCTGCCCCATGCACAATGCATAAAAGTGCTACAAAAAATATAGTGAGGTTATACAATGAAAGAAAGAGTCCAAGAAGTATTGGAAATGATTCGACCCAGCCTGC
>JAQTVR010000164.1 GCA_028706995.1 Dehalococcoidales bacterium | reverse complement strand
TGCGCTATATGAACAATGATAAGTTCAAACAGTTGAAAGATAATCTCGACAAAGAAGAATATAGACTGAGGTCACTTAGATCTGGAATTGATCCTGCCCAGATAGCTGAGCTGGAGAATATCAAAGGCATTTTGCACTTTTGGGAAGGCCAGGCAAGGTCAATGGCATGGAATACCGAAAACGAAGATGGCAGTATGGTCAGATTAGTAGATGAACCTCACCATGTAGTATTACGTGTCGTTGGACTTGATGACAAGGATGTTAGCAGAACTTTGAGTTTCCCCGCCTCTAAGCGAGAACTCCTTGATAAATTACAGGTAAAATTGATTGTGTTCGATGATAGAATAGAAGTCAATAGCCTGTTCCTTATGGAACCAATAAATCTTCAATTGTGCACTTCCACGATGGAGCGGGTGACGGGATTCGAACCCGCGACGTCTTGCTTGGGAAGCAAGCACTCTACCGCTGAGTTACACCCGCCCAAAGCATACCTATTTTAAACTAAATAAACATAGCTGTAAAGGCAGGGCATAAGAGCTTAAAAGTCAGGAGTGTAAAATCACTTATAATATTTTCTCGGTTAGGGTAATTTATATGACTCCGGTTAAACCCTATGATTCACTTAGGGGAGTATTTAAGCTGGACAAGAATAAAGGCAGGGTTTATAATCTACGTTGTTATGAACTATCAGGATAAATTAAGTGTACTATACAGCCGCCGAAAGATAGACGGCACGGTTAAACGGTTGGCGCAGGATATCAGCAGGGATTATCATGATAAAAACCCGGTTCTTATATCTATTCTCAAAGGCTCGTTTATATTTATGGCTGACCTGGTACGCCGGTTGGATTTTCCGCTGGAAGTGGAATTCGTGAGGCTTTCCAGCTATGGCAAATGTACGGAAAGCTCCGGGAAAATAGAGGCGACACAGGCATTGGTTTGTGATGTTAAGGACAGGGATGTGATTATTGTGGAAGATATCGTAGATAGCGGGCTAACAATTAAATATATGCTTGATACTTTGAAAGAGAAAAAGGCAGCATCTATAAAAGTATGTGCTTTGACTGGCAAACCATCGCGGTGTACCGTGCCGGTTGATATAGATTACCTGGGTTTTAACGTTCCTGATAAATTCCTAGTTGGTTATGGGCTGGATTGCGATGGCAAGTACCGTAACCTCCCCGATATTTGTTATATAGAAAATGAAAAATAATACGGGGGAAGCCATGCCTGCCAATTTATCTGATCTAATATCGGTAGCTAAGGGCGAAATGTCTGCCGATCTAATTATCTCCAATGCAAAGATAGTCAATGTTTTTTCCGGCGAAATAGAATACGGGAATGTGGTTATTTATAAAGGGGAAATAGCCGGAATCGGTGATTATACACAGGCTAAGAATGTAATAGACTTAAAAGGGAAATATCTGGCGCCCGGTTTGATCAACGGACATACACATATCGAAAGCTCCATGCTGGACATTGAGCAGTATGCCCGTGCCGTAGTCGCCAGGGGAACGCTGTCGGTTATTACCGATCTGCATGAACTTACAAATGTCAGCGGACTGGATGCCATAAGATATGTCCTCGGGGAGATTAGGCGGTTGCCACTCGACCTCTTCCTCATGGCACCTTCGTGTGTGCCGGCAACACACCTTGAAACCTCCGGTGCCCGCATTACATCTTCGGAGCTGCGCCGGATTATGCGCTGGAAAAATGTTATCGGGCTGGGAGAGATGATGAATTTTCCCGGTGTGATTTATAGAGATAACAGCGTATTGGATAAGATCGATCTGTACCGGGATAAGATAATAGACGGGCATGCCCCGGGTTTATCCACCAGGGATTTAAATGCTTATGTCTCCGCCGGTATATACTCTGACCATGAATCGGTAACCCTGGCAGAAGCTTCAGAAAAGCTGAAGCGGGGAATGCATATTATGATAAGAGAAGGTTCTTCCGAAAAGAATCTTGAAGAACTACTGCCCCTGGTTACGGATAAAACCTATAAAAGGTGCATGTTTGTTGTCGATGATCGTAGCTGTTTCGATCTGCTTAACGACGGTGATATAGATGCCGTGGTACGTAAGGCAATAAGGCTGGGGCTGGAACCGGCAAGGGCGATTCAACTGGCAACCATCAATACCGCCGAATACTTCGGTTTAAAAAGACTGGGGGCTATTGCTCCCGGATATATGGCTAATCTGATAGTGGTTGATGAACTGTCCAATTTCAATGTGGACATGGTTTTCTATAAGGGGAAACCGGTTGCCAGGGAGGGAAAGCCGTTATTTGATATCAAGCCCTCCAATGTTAAACGTCCAGTAAACACAGTTAACATAAAGTCATTCAGGGTGGCGGATTTAAAGTTGAAAGCCAAAGGGGAAACCAGCCTGGTTATACAGGTCGTTCCCGGACAGATAGTGACAAAGAAGGAAACGCAAAAGGTTAAGATCGAGAATGACGTCATCGTGTCTGACATTTTGAAGGATATTCTTAAGCTGGTAGTGGTGGAGAGGCATAACGCCAGCGGCAATATCGGCAGGGGACTGATAAAAGGTTTCGGGCTCAAAAAGGGAGCCATAATATCATCTGTCGGGCACGATTCGCATAATATTATCGCTGTTGGTACTAATGACTCGGATATTTATACGGGTATCAGGGAAATCGAAAGATTGCAGGGTGGGATTGTGGTAGTTGCCGATGGCAGAGTGCTGGGTAGCCTGCAACTGTCCATCGGAGGCTTGATGTCCGTCGAGCCGATGGAAACTGTAGTGGCTAAACTACAGCACTTAAAGGAAATAGCCTCACAATTAGGAGCGACACCGCCTGAACCATTCGCCACACTATCATTTATGGCATTGCCCGTTATACCCGAACTCAGGTTAACGGATCTGGGACTGGTAGATGTCACGCAGTTCGAACTGGTGGAATAACCACTCTATTTCTTTTCAGGCGGATTGATCCTGGATTGATATCGCCTCATCTTCCAGTCGCTAAAGGCTTTTAATCCTTCATCATCGCTCAGCACGTTCCAGTACTTGTAATAGTCCGA
>JAQTVR010000163.1 GCA_028706995.1 Dehalococcoidales bacterium | reverse complement strand
GTCACTCCCCTCGCGGGAGTGTGGATTGAAACGGCATAATTGGAGTAGCTATTTCTTAGATGCTGCTTTATAGTGCACATTCCATTTCAAGCAAATCTCGCTAATGTATTGCTTAATCGTCGGATTTTCTGATTTGTAAAGGTCTGCCAGGAAGCCGTGCAGTAGTTCACTGCCGCTCATTCTTTCAGTAGGTTCTTCTGGACCCGGCAAATTAATGAAGACGATCTCGGTCATTACTTTTTGATACTCTATAGCTCCAGCCATTTTATCAACCTCCTCTAATATTTCGTTTTTCTATCATACTATATCATACAATACCTGAAGCAATTTTAAGAAGTGTATCCTTACCGATGTCCATCAATTGCATTATGATTTCTTTCCCTGACAGTGTGGCAAGAAGTCCTCCGGTATCAGCATACAGCCGGCAACATCTACTTGTATTCCCACTTTCGGGGAACAGATTAATCCTTTAAGTGTTCTAACGCCATACCGATTATCTCAATCGTCTTCTGGATATCCTCATCACTGTGAGCCATAGAGATGAATGCAGCCTCATACTGTGACGGTGGCCAGTAGATACCATTCTCAAGCAATCGATGGAAAAACCAGCTAAACTTAGCCGTATCGGCTCCTGAAACGGATTCAAAATCAACCAATTGATTGTCTGTAAAAAATACGGTGAGCAGTGAAGCAAAACGCGAAATACGCAGCCTGCAGTTAAGTGATACGGCGGCTTCAGCAATACCTTTCTCCATTTTTGCAGAAGTTTTCTCTAACCGTTCATAATTTCCAGGCTGACTTAAGACCTTGAGAGTTTCTATGCCTGCCGTCATTGCCAATGGATTACCAGAAAGGGTACCAGCCTGGTAAACAGGCCCAACGGGTGCTATCATCTCCATAATATCTCTTCTGCCACCATAGGCGCCTACGGGCAGCCCACCGCCAATTATCTTACCAAGGCAGGTTATATCGGGGGTAATTTTGAAGACACTTTGTGCCCCGCCGTATGCCACCCTAAAACCGGTAATAACCTCGTCGAAGATAAGCAAAACATCATTATCAATGGTCAGTTGGCGAAGGCTTTCCAGAAAGCCTGGTTGTGGCGGAATTACACCCATATTTGCCGCTATTGGTTCTACTATAACGCCGGCTATCTCACCTGAATATTTATGCAAAAGCTGAGCAACGGCTTCTATATCATTGTAAGGAGCTACCAATGTATTCAGAGTATAGCTTTTTGGCACACCCGGGGAATCCGGCAGCCCGAGAGTTGCCAATCCTGACCCACCTTTAACCAATAAGCCATCTGAATGCCCATGATAACCGCCGGCAAACTTGATAATCTTGTCCCTACCCGTGAAGGCACGCGCTAATCTCAGGGCAGACATAGTAGCTTCCGTTCCTGAGCTAACAAAACGCAGCATCTCAATAGAAGGCATAGCGGTTGTAACCATCTTAGCCAGTGTTATTTCCAGCTCTGTTGAGGCGCCAAAAGTAGTACCGTTTTCAGCCGCCTGTTTTATGGCATCGATCACCCTGGGATGGGAATGCCCTAATATCAATGGCCCCCAAGAGCAGACATAATCAATATACTCGTTACCATCAGCATCAAAGATTCTGGAGCCCTTTCCCCTTGTGATAAAAGGGGGCGTTCCGCCAACTGCCTTAAAAGCACGCACCGGACTATCAACTCCACCCGGCAAATACCGCTTAGCCTCTTCAAAAAGCTCCTGAGAACGCTTCAACTCCAATGGTTACTCCTTATTTATTCTGCAGCCAACGAGCAACTTCTTTGGCATGATAGGTTATTATGATATCGGCTCCGGCCCTTTTTATAGCTGTCATAATTTCCAATATTGTCTGCTTCTCATCCAGCCAGCCCTGACGAACGGCTGCTTTTATCATGGAATACTCTCCACTGACATTATAGGCAGCCAGCGGATAATTAAAGGTATCACGTACCTGCCGTATTACATCCAGATACGCTAGCGCCGGTTTGATCATGATCATATCCGCCCCTTCGGCTATATCCTGTTCTACTTCCCGGGACGCTTCCCGCACATTGGCCGGGTCCATTTGATAATTGCAGCGGTCACCGAACTGCGGGGCTGATTGCGCAGCCTCGCGAAAGGGGCCGTAGAAGGCAGAAGCATACTTTGCGGCATAAGAAAGGATAGGTATATACTGGAATCCCTTTTCATCCAGTGCTTCCCGTATAGCCTTTACCCTGCCGTCCATCATATCTGATGGAGCGATAATATCTGCCCCGGCTTCGGCGTGAGAGACAGCCGTTTTAGCCAGCAGAGGCAAACTCTCATCGTTATCCACCTTATTAGCAATAACTACACCGCAATGGCCATGGCTCATATACTCACAAAGGCAAACATCCGTTATTACTATAAGTTCCGGCGCAGACTCCTTAATTATTCGTATCGCCTGTTGAACTACCCCTTCAGGATGATACGCCCCGGAAGCGCTTTTATCTTTACTTTCAGGAATGCCGAAAAGGAGAACTGCCGGTATCCCTAGCTCTGTTATGTCTTTTATCTCCGGCAATAGCTGGTCCGGTGAAAAGCGGAATATACCTGGCATAGAGGTGATCTCTTCTTTTATGCCCTTCCCTTCAACAATGAATAGTGGATAAACCAGATCGCTGACATCTACCCGGTTTTCACGGACTAATACTCTTAATGTCTCCGTGCAGCGCAAACGCCTAAGACGTAGCTGAGGAAAATTTGCCATCTAATCCCTCCTCGAAATACTCTTCTAAAGCGCTGAATAGACCGGGTATAGTCTGTTCAGCGGCCAGTATATCAACGTTAAGCCCAGCATTGACAGCTGTTTCTGCTGTTTTAGGGCCGATGCAGGCCACCTTTATATTTTTTATGGGCATTATTTCCCCACCGAATGCCGCCACCAGATTGGATACCGTTGAGGAACTGGTAAAAGTGATAACATCAATTTCTCCAGAAACAATCGCCTGCCTGGCTTTTTCAATAGACTCGGTTGCAGGAGCGGTATGATAAGCCGCCACCTCCTCCACATCCGCGCCAAGATG
>JAQTVR010000162.1 GCA_028706995.1 Dehalococcoidales bacterium | reverse complement strand
TGAAAAACAAATTATCGCCCGCCTTAAAAACTGGTGGCCAGGCCGATGGAAATCAAGCGGAACTGAAAAAGGGAGGAAAGATTGAAGTCCATCCACGTCAGATTTCCTGTCGGTGACATCACCTTAGAGGGAGAATGGCATCTCCCTGAGGGGCAAGGACCCTTCCCGGCCGTTGTTGTTTGTCATCCCCACCCCCTTTATGGCGGGAATATGGAGAATAACGTGGTCGTGGCTATCTGGGAGACACTGCCACAGTACTCAATCGCCGCCTTCCGCTTTAACTTCAGGGGAGTGGGCGGAAGCGAGGGCAAATTCGGCGGAGGTATTGCTGAGCGGGAAGATGTTAAAGCCGCCTTAACTTTTATCTCTTCGTCGTCCGGTATTGACGCTAATAAAATCGGGCTGGCGGGTTATTCCTTTGGTGCCGGCGTAGCACTGGCGGTTGCTTCCCGGGATGAGCGGGTTAGTTCGCTGGCACTGGTCTCACCGGCGCGATTTGACTCCCGCTGGGGAGAAGTAGAGGCATATAAAAAGCCAAAATTGCTCATCGTTGGCGATGCTGATTCTGTAATCCCGCTTGAACCGTTTCTCCAGCATATAAAAGTTATCGCCAACCCCGGGCAATACCAGATAATACCGGGAGCTGACCATTTCTGGTCGGGGTTCGAAGATGAAGTTGCCCGCAGGGTAGCCGAGTTCTTTACTGCTGGCTTCAAGCAGCTCTAACTCGACTGTGAAATAGGTTTAAGTAGATAAAAAATGGAGGGCATTTTAGAAATGCCCTCCATTCACGTATCTATTATATCTCGGAACCCGGCTCATCGCGATATTCACTATCACAGCAGGCCTCTCATTTAAGAGACTGGCCTCAGCTTACATACTGAGCCAAGCCCGATTCCCGTCCGCCCTGCCACAAGCAGGGCATGGTATATCAACTTGCCTAACTCCGTATAACGCATGAAGCTTCATTTCGCACCTCCTGAAGCATATTCAGATGGTAGCATGTAGCCTCTATAATTATTAGACCATATCAGGTGTGTTTTGTCAAGTTCTACCCTTCCAATGTTGTTATGCGCAGTGAAATCAATAGCAACTGAGATAGAATTCAGTCCCTTTTTAATTCCAGCGATAAAATTTAGTTGAGCTAGTCCAGAAAGATTAGTGACACTATAATGTGTCATTATGAAGACAATAACGTCACTACTCCACGGACAAACCAGGTTAAGAAGGGTCACCGAGCTATCTAAAGAAGCGTACAAGCGATTAAAATGGTTTGATTATTACGACACGCACGGCCGGAATGGACGACTAACCTGCCGCCACTTCGATATCAGCCCACAGACCTTCTATCGCTGGAAAAGACGTTATGACTGGCGGCATCTGGATAATCTTGAGGATCGTTCCCACAAGCCGAAACGCCTACGCCAGCCTACATGGGACTCGGAACTGGCCCAGGAAGTGCTCAGACTCAGAGAACAATATCCGAGATGGGGTAAAGACAAGCTGTCTGAGCTTTTACATGAGCAGGGGCGACAGGTCTCAGCCTCTATGGTGGGCAGAATATTACGACGGCTGAAGGAGAGAGGCGCACTGAAAGAGCCCATACCTAATCACATCTCCGCCAGAAAGCGGCTGAGACAGCGCCCTTTCGCTACTAGAAAGCCCAAGGATTACCCGATTAAAGAAATAGGTGATATAGTTCAAGTGGATACACTGGACCTGAGACCCTTACCCGGTGTGCTCTTAAAACACTTTACCGCACACGACGTAGTTTCCAAATGGAACGTGATGAGCGTCCACCGCCAGGCTACCGCCTCCACCGCCGCTCATTTCTTGAATACCCTGCAAGAGCGAATGCCCTTTCCAGTGAAAGCTATCCAGGTAGACGGCGGCCCCGAGTTTGAGGCTGCCTTCGAGGAAGAATGCCAAACAAGAGGTATCCGACTGTTTGTCTTGCCACCACGATCGCCCAAGCTCAATGGTGGTGTGGAAAGAGCTCACCGCACTCATACCGAAGAATTCTACGAGATCACCGATAGCACTTTCGACCTTGATAATCTGAGGCAAGAGTTATTAGAATGGGAACGAACTTACAACACTATCCGGCCACATCAAGCCTTGGGATACCTGACTCCCCTGAAATTCCTGGAAAAACAAAAAAAAGGAGGTCGGGTGTCACTAATCATATGAACGAGCACAACCAATTGACTACTGAGAGAAAATTAGCTATAATCAAGGTGTGGGTTGAGAGGCAAAAAGATTTGCACGAGTATTGTGGCGTTGTTGGTATTTATGCACCCAATGAAGATGTAGCTCGTCTTACTTTCTTTGCTCAATTCGCTCTCCAGCACCGTGGTCAGGAGAGCGCTGGCATTGCTGCCGCCGATGGTCGTAAACTCCAGGTTTATGCACGGATGGGTCTGGTTTCTCAGGTATTCGATGAAGAGGCGCTAAGTCAGCTCACCGGCCATATTGCTATCGGGCATAACCGCTACTCTACTATGGGTTCCAATCGGGTATGTAATGCCCAGCCTATCGTGGTAGGTGAGGGTTCGAGTGCCATTGCCGTAGCTCACAACGGTAACATTGTTAATGCTGAGCACCTTTACGAAGAACTTTCCAGTCAGGGTTATACTTTTCACAGTTCCACCGATACCGAGGTGATTGCTAACCTTATTCTGTCTTCCCATGAAAAAGACTGGGTGGATAGAATAAGATACGCCATGCACCGGCTTCAGGGAGCTTATTCTCTAACTATTCTGACTCCAGACCATTTATATGGGGTTCGCGACCCGTTTGGTGTCCGCCCTCTATGTCTTGGAGGTATCAATGGTGGCTATATATTAGCTTCCGAAAGTTGTGCTCTCGATAATATTGGCGCTAACTTTATTCGAGAGATTGAACCGGGTGAGATAGTTTCTATTGGGGCTAATGGTGTTGATAGTTACCCGGAGAACGCAGGTAAAAGAGCCTTATGTATTTTTGAGTATATCTATTTTGCTCGCCCTGATAGTGTCATCAACGGGCGTTTACTCTATCAAGCACGCCAGGCTATGGGCGCTGAATTAGCTAATGAGTA
>JAQTVR010000161.1 GCA_028706995.1 Dehalococcoidales bacterium | reverse complement strand
AAATGAAGCGGGCTGTTCATCAGAATGGGCGCCTTGGTATCGGCGAAACCCACTGGCTTAGCAATCAGGTACAGCCGGAATACGCCCAAAAACAGGCAACTACCCACACAGAACTGGAACTAACTCAATTTACCCGGGACGAAGGCTTTGAACTCGAATACATCATCCGTGCCAGCCACGACGACTGGGATAGATACATTTCGGATGGTTGGTATGGACTGATACGTTGGCTTGAAGAAAATCCCACCCACCCTGACCATGAACAGGTGTTCAAGCATTTTCGTACTGACCAGGATGATTATATACAGTTCCAACACCAATATATGGGTTGGGCGATGTACTGCCTCGCTCCCATGAAATCTCATTCGATGTTATAGGTAGGATTACCTGTCTGCGGTAAGACACTTAAAGACTCTTTCCCATTTTCATCATTCGGGGATTACCGGAACATCTCCGCTCCGATAATGGTCCGGAGTTTACAGCCAAAGCGATAAGAACCTGGCTTAACCGGCTAGGAGTTAAAACCCTCTTTATTGAACCTGGTAGTCCATGGGAAAATGGTTATATTGAGTCTTTTAACGGTAAACTTAGAGATGAGCTGCTAGATCGGGAGATCTTTGCCACACTTGAGGAAGCTAAGGTGTTGATAGAGGGATGGAGGAAAGAATATAATCAGGTACGTCCACATAGCGCCAAGAATAACCGTCCACCGGCACCTGAAGCTATTTTAATTATGACAACGAGGTAAGAACTGGTATTACCATTGGGGGCAGGTCAGGTAATTATCTCGGATTGACACTATTTACCACGAGTTTCCTTTGTATCGGAGTTTATGTGAATGTATTTGCTTTCCAATCTTTGACACGGGAAAAGTCCCGGGGTAATATCCAGGCTCTGCTAGCCACTCCGCTCACCCCGGGAGATATCTGGCTCGGAAAAAGTCTTGCTGTATTCATTCCAGGACTGGTGTTCGCCGTGGTGATGACATTCTTGGTGTTATTTTTTATAAATTTCATATTCTTAATCCCGTATATCGGATTTGTTGTGACTCCATGGATAGTCATCAGCAACTTTATCGCAGTTCCGCTAATCTATCTGACGCTGAACCTGCTGGTGCATATAGTCGGATTGACGGCAAAACCGGCGACCGGCAATGTAATCTCCCAGATATTTTTGCCTGTTATGGTCACACTGATGATCAACCTCGCCGTACGGAACGTGCCGAATGCCGGTTCCTGGCTCTTCACGGTTATTCTGCTTGGGGTAGCCGCCGTGATCGGCGTTATCGTGTTTATGATACACTCGCAGTTGACGGTCGAGAAAATCATGCTATCTAAATAGGAGCATGTTGTGAAAAGAGCAATTCTGGTTTTCCGTCGGGATTTGAATGAAATGCGTGCGACAGCGGCTTTTCGCATCATAGTTGCCTTTACAATTATTATCACCGCCATAGCCGCGGTAGCGATATCAATTGCATTGCATTTACAGTCATGGTATGGAGCACCGGAAGCAGCTCCGATTCTGGACCTTATTCTCGGATTGATAGCTTATTTTTTCCCTTTATTCATTCTTATTACATTTATTTGGGCTTTCGCCAGTTTTCCAATCACCAGCGAGAAGGTCAATGGCAATATCGAATGTCTGTTAGCAACGCCGCTAAGTCCTAAAGAGCTCTGGGTAGGAAAAGGACTCGCCATTTTCCTGCCAGGCTATCTTATATCCCTTATCGCCTCATGCATCGTATTGCTAACGGTGAACTTTGCCGCCGTCTTGCCCGGGTGGGAAATATTTATCTTGCCGGGAGCGGCGCTGGTCAATGGTTTAGTCATTAATCCGTTGCTTTTATTTGGGATACTCTCGTTCATCATCCTGTTTTCGCTCGCCGATAATCCGGATGTGGCTATCGCCCCGTCTTTTCTCATCGGATTCGGATTGATGATCGGGATTCCGGTTGGTCTGATGACTGGTACCATAGATATCTCTTCGTGGTCTTTCGTCCTTTGGTATCTGGGTGGGGTAGTTGTTGTTTGGGCAGTAGTACTATACCTCAGACGCCTACTGACACGGCAGAATATTGTATTATCGAGTAAGGGTAGCTGATAAAATGACGGTCTTTAACTCTATCGAGCGATATTTACCGAGGGGATACTAGATTATTTTTATATTTTTATAGACCCAATTTGAAGCTAAGTTTGAAAATAATGATTGCATGTATTGTACAGTATCGTTCACCATAGATGACTCTTCCACAGTAAATATGCAGCTTATTTTTTGAGGGATTGACTTAATGGGGTGCATTACAATAGAGTATCTACTATTAACGGTGAAAGGGGGGGAATATGGATAATATGAAGCAAGATGAATCTTTAATTATTGGCAGACATATAAAGTGGGAAGAAATACAGGGAATATTTTGTAAGGTTTTACAATTTGTACCTCTTACCATTGTTGAATCAGGCAAAGTACAAGAACTGTCAGATAATTCGCCTTATGCCTCATTAATCATAGAATGCCCAAACCTGTTTAAGGAGGCGTATATGTTTGTGTTTAATAAGGAAGATTTTTTAAACCTATGGGAAGTTTTTAAAGAGAGAGGGGTTGAAGACCAGGAGGAAGTTTTGGTTGTATATGACCCTTTCAAAGGAAGTATCATAAGCAAATTATTTTCACGTACGGTACCAAGTCTTCTTATACAAATTTATCCAACAGGATCCTTAATAGCAATAAGAGATTTTTATAGTATAAAAAATGAATTGGTGGGAAAAGTTTGGTCTAGTCCCATTCCTAAGGCAATAGCTGAATGGGATGCAAGACATAAAAACCCCCATCAATCATGAGTCGTGAAGTAAAATAAACCAAATGCAAACAAAACCCTTCCAATCCCAACTTCTTTTCTGTAGTATAAGTAGTATAATTATATTATATATACTAAATAGGAGGTGTAATATGGATTTAATGGAGGCGACAGCGAGATGGTATGTATGTGAATATGGCAAAGATAGATGTTTAGGCGATAAAGAAAAATGTGCCAATTACTTTTTTGTAGATCCTCGAAGATGGGATAAAAAGGGTGTTGGTCCAAGCACAACAAACCAGAGAACTTT